>NZ_JADZGH010000135.1:5805-16079 GCF_015865005.1 Rhodococcus sp. CX | reverse complement strand
GTGCCGAGCTCGCCGTCGAGCGCGAACTTCACCGCGGACAGACCCGCCGACAGCGCCAGGATCGTGATGACGCTGGGCAGCAGGCGTACCGCCTGGGGTCGGCCGCGGCGCTTGCGTTCCGGTTCGGGGGTGGTCAGCGGGGGGTTCACGGGAGCTGAGCGATGACGGTTTCGGCACCGATGGTGCGCTGCCCGCGCTCGACGAGCAGGGTTGTTCCGGCCGGCAGGTAGGTGTCGACGCGGGAGCCGAAGCGGATCAGGCCGTAGGTGTCGCCGATCGGCAGCGTGTCGCCGACACCGGCGTCGCACACGATCCGGCGGGCGAGCAGGCCTGCGATCTGGACGACGGCGACCTGGTGACCGTCACGGGTCTCGAGGAGCATGCTGTTGCGCTCGTTCACCTCGCTCGCGTCCGCGAGATCGGCGGAGAGGAACTTGCCCGGCTGGTGCACGACCTTGCGGACGGTGCCGCCGACGGGGCTGCGCTGCACGTGCACGTCGAGGACCGACAGGAAGATGCTCACGCGCGGCAGCGGTTCGTTGCCCAGTCCGAGTTCGGCCGGGGGTACCGCGGTGTCGACGAGCGCGACCTCGCCGTCGGCGGGGGCCACGACGACTCCGACCCGGTTCGGCGGAACCCGGTGCGGGTGACGGAAGAACGTTGCGGTCGCCGCGGCGGACGCGAGACCGGCGCGGCGCACCCACTTGCGGTTGCGGCCGAGTGCGGCCACCGCGAGCGGGGCCGCGACGAACGGCAGGCCGGCGGGGTGGAGCGGCGGAACCGCCTTACGGACCAGATCGGCGATGTGGGCGACACCGCTCGTGGGTGGCATTCCGGCGGGTGTGGGCTTTCGGGCCACGGCTCCTCTTACTGTCGCGTTGCGATGTGAGCCGCGGACCGACGGGCCCGCGGGCTACCACAGCGTACGCGAGCAGCGTTACACGGTGACGGGCGTGGCCTCCACCACGTGCTTCAGCCGGGTGAGCGTGGCGTTCATCCCGACGATCATTTCGTCGTCGAACGATTCGGTTCCGCCCATCGCGAGGTTGATCAGAGTCCGCGAGATCTTGGTCGTGCCGGTGGGCGCTTCGCGGCGCTGCACGACGTGGGTGCCGGTTTCGGTGGGTTCGAGGACGAACGACCAGATCGTGCGGTTCTCGTTGACGCGGAAACGGAGTTCACGGCCCGGCTCGAAGGTGAGGATCTTGGACGTGGTGGGCCAGACGAGCGCGCCCCTGCGGTTGATGTTGATCGTGCTGGTGCCGACACCGACCGGACCGCCGAGCACCTTCATCCCGCGGCACTGCGGGCTGAACTCCTTCATCCGCGGGAGGTCGGCGAGAACCGCCCACACCTGCTGCGGGCTCGCGGAGATGTCGATCGTGGCTTCGAGGGTTCTGGACACGTCACTCCCGGTATATAAGCGGTACTTAGGGTTACGGGCAGTTTCCGACCGTATCGTACGCAGACCTGCACCGGAAGGGTAGTGGTCGATTTGCCTGGTTCTGCGTCTCCCATTCTCCGGGAATTCGATGTGCTCGGTACATGCAGTCCGTATGCTGAGCGCGTCACGAAGTGGGACGATCGGAGGGGTGGGGCGCGGGGGCGCCCGCAGGGGTCGGAATCCTGCAACGGTGGCCCGAATCCGTTGCAGCGCATTCAAATACGTATTTCGGCAGTACCGGGCGGTCTCCGTAGTATCGGTGGTCCGTGGACCGGTGCTGTCTGCAATCTCAGGAGGACCACGTGTCTTTGCGTCGTTCGTCGCTCGTACTCGCCATCGTCGGAGTGTTACTCATCGCAGCCGCAGGGCTGATCCGATTCGTCCTCGTCCCGTCGATGACGAAGATGCCCACCGAACTCGACGGCCGGTCGACCTACACGGGCAGCCTGCAGTCGTTCGACCCCAGCAAGTTCGCCCTCGGGGACGGCGTCGAGTTCACCGTGACGCGGCACGTGGAGGTCGACCACGTGGACGGGGACGTCGCGGTCATCACGAGCGTCGCCGAAACCCATCGACCCACAGGGGATTCCACGTCGGCCCACACCTACGCGCTCAGCCGGGTCGACTACTCCCAGCAGCCGGCACCCGAGGGTTTCGAGGTGGAGGACCAGAAGGGCGCCATGGTCTTCTCCCTGCCGATGAACCCCTCGCCGGACGGCAACGCGCTGTACGACACCGTTACTCGCGAACCCATTCCGCTCGAGCACGTCGGAGACTCGGTCCTCGAGGGTCGCGAGGTCTTCGACCTGCGGGGCCACCTCACAGCGCCGATCGCCGACCCCGCGGTGCTCGCTCCGGCGCAGGCCGGGATCGCCGCGATGGCCGGCGTGGGTGACGGATCGGTCCTTCCCAAGCAGATCCTCCAGGTTCTCGCCGGTGTCCTGCCGCCCGAGAAGGCGCAGCCGATCACCGCGGCGCTGGCGGCCCAGCCCGATCTCGTGCCCGTCGTGCTCACCGCCGACACCACGGTCGATCTGAACATCGACACCCGCTTCGGAAGCACGGTGCGCTCCGTCCAGGATCAGACCACCGTGCTCAACATGCAGGCCGGGGAAGAGCTGATCCCGCTGCTCGACCTGTCCCGCGCCGTCGTGGGCACCGACGACGCATCGGTCGCGGACACGGCCTCGAAGCTGTCCTCGTCGGAGACCATGCTCGACATCGTCTCGAAGTGGCTGCCGCTGCTGCTCACCGTGATCGGTGTCGTGCTGATCGTCGTGGCGTTCCTGCGCCGCCGCCCGGAGCCGGCGTCTCCGCCGGCAGGCGAGGCCGACGACGCGAGCGGCGAGGTCCTGGAGTCCACCGGGTCGGAGTCCTGACCCGAGGCTCGTGTCTTACACGGGAGCGCCTGCACGACGCAGGGCATCACGGACCCGCTCGACGAGGACCCCGGATCGCCGGTCGAGCAGGTCCGCACCCACCCGGATGACCGTCCAACCCAGTTCCGGGAGCAGGGCATAGCGTTCGATGTCGCTCGTGCGCTGGGCCGGATCGGTCCAGTGGTGGCTGCCGTCGTACTCGACGAGCACCCGCCACTGTTTCCAGCCCAGGTCCGCCCGCGCCACGAAGCGGTCACCGTCGAACACCTCGATCTGTGTTTCCGGGGCGGGCAATCCCGCACGGATCAACAGCAGCCGCGTGTGCGTCTCGGGAGGCGACGCGGCGCCCCCGTCGACGAGGGCGAGTATCCGATCCAGGCCGCCGACCCCGGTCACCCCGATGTGTCGCCGCGACGTCCTGTATATCGCGGACCCTCAATCCGGTTGCGTTGCAGAGCGCGTCGAGCATCTCGATGCACGCGACGGTAGGACGATGACGCCGCGCCAGGTCGTAGCCCGTCTGCGCCGGTGATGTCACGGTCATCCCGTCGACCACGCACGTCTCCACGTCCCGTGCAGTACGAACCACGATGCCGGGCACCGACCGCACATGACCGTCCCTGAGCAGTTCCGCGGGTGCGTGTGGGTCGATCCACCGCGACCCGTGCATCGCGGCCGCCGACAGTCCTGCCGGGATCCCGCTGCGGTTCGACCACATCCACGCGGCCTTCGCTCGCAGTCGCGCTGTCGGCGCGATCCCCGGGCGGATGTACACGTCGCGGTGCAGACGTACGAAGTGCCGGTCGAGGCCGTACCTGGTGACGATTCCAGCGTCGAGGGCCTCCGAAGCCCGGAACAGCTCGTCCAAGTCGATCATGATGCCCAGCGTGCGCGGCCGCGTCCGATCGCGAAAACCCGCTGGGCGCACATGTGTACAACTTCGATGTTGTCCACAGGTCTGTGACGGGTGAGAGGGAGGTTGTGCGCGATATTCCCGAGTATTTCGCGCACAACCTCCCGCTCGTCAGGTGCCGGAAGCCGGGGGCTCGATCAGGACCTCCCGGCCACGCAGCGCCTGCGAACAGACACTGCACTGAAGGACCGGATGGAAGTCCTTCCGGCACAACACGTGCCGGAAGAGGATCGCGGGACCTTCGGGTGCCCGGAACCACTGCTGACCCCAGTCGATCATCAGCGCGACGACGGGGAAGAACGCCTCACCCTTGGCGGTGAGGCCGTAGGTCACCCAATCCGGCCGCGTCGGGTTCGGTGACGTCTCGACGACCCCGAGGTCCTCGAGTCTGTGGAGCCGGTCGGCGACCATCGCCGGCGGCGCGCCGGTGCGTTCCGCCAGTTCGCCGAACCGGCGGGCGCCCAGGAACAACGCCCCGATCATCGCGGCCGACCACCGGTTTCCCAGCAGCTCCATCGTGTGCGGCAGCACCTGGGACGGTTGCCGCACCGACGTGGACCGGCGACGGCCGATCGACGCCGGCACGCTGCGCGACCAGTCGGCACTCGGGCCGAGATCCGCCGACACGTCGTGCCGGTCGCAGGGTTCACCGCACGCGCGACAGACCAGAACCGGTGTGAACGTCGCGCCGCAGGCGGCGTGCCGCATCGACGGCAGTACGTCGGCGGACTCGGGCGACCACGTCTGCTCCCATGCCCACATGCTCAGCAGCACGGGCCAGACGGCGAGCCCGCGCGGAGTGAGCGGGTACTCGAAGCGGACGGGATGGTCCGAATAGCGCACCTTGTCGAGCAGGCCGAGTTCGGTCAGCTGGGTGAGGCGTTTCGACAGAACGGAATTCGAGATCGAACCTTGTGCGATCCAGTCGCCGTAGCGCCGGCACCCCGCGACCGCGTGACGCAGGATCCACAGATTCCATTCGTCGCCGAGCACACCGAGGGTGACGGCGATCGCGTTGTCGCCGCCCTCGGCAAGCTCGGTGAACATTCGTTCGGCCACGTCAGCTGACTCTAGTGGTGCCGTTCCTGTGCTCGATCCGGTGCCGGTGCCCCGGCCGCCGTACCGTAGCCGTGTCCGACGAATCGCGTGGTGGCCGCGGCGAACTCGGATTCGAGCCGGTCGACGATAGCCGCGACCGGCTCGACCGACTTGATCGTCTGCAGCCCCTGGCCGGCCGCCCACACATCCTTCCAGCGGGCGGGACCGTCGGATGCCGCATCGTAGGATCGCTCGGCACCGAAAACCAGGTTGTCGGGATCGAATCCGTTGGCGACCAGGCTCGGGCGCAGCCACGACGCGGGAGTCCCGGTGATGCCCGCGCTCACGATCAGATCGTCGGGACCGTGGTCGACGACCATCTGCTTGTATTCCGGCGCGGCCATGCTCTCGGTGGCGGCCAGGAAACGGGTGCCCATATAGACGAGGTCGGCGCCCGCGGCGACCGCCCCGGCGATACCGGCCCCGTCGGTGACGGCCCCACCGACGGTCACGATCCCGTCGAAGAACTCCCGGACCGCGGAGATGAACGCGAAGGGCGACAGGTGACCGGTGTGACCGCCCGCGCCGGCGGACACGCACGCGAGCCCGTCGACACCTGCCTCTGCGGCCTTGCGGGCGAGCGCGATGTTCACGACGTCCGCGATGACCGTTCCCCCGTACGACTTGACGACGTCGATCACCGGGGCGGGAGAACCGAGGGCCGTGATCACGATGTCGGGCCGGTGTTCGGCGACGAGCCGCAGGTCGTCGGCGAGACGTGTGTTGGTCCGGTGGGTGACGAGATTCAGTGCCCACGGCGCCGGCGCGGTGCGGGACGATGCGAGGCGGTCGCGGATGGTGCCCATCCACTCGTCGAGGTCCGCGGTGGTGCGGCAGTTCGGGCTGGGGAAGGATCCCACGATGCCCGCCTCGCAGGCGGCGACCACCAGGTCGGGGCCGGAGACGAGGAACATCGGTGCCGCCACGACCGGCAGGCGCAGATTCTCGAAGCGTGTCACCGGACGGAATGCTGTTGTCATGGTCATCTTTCCGATCGGTCTCGTCCGACGACGAAACTGACTGTGGTGGTGGTGCTTCCACCGAAGTTGAGCATTCCGGCGCGGGCGGCGCCGGGCACCTGGTAGTCGCCTGCCGTCCCGGTGACCTGCTTGTGGCAGTCCAGGAGCATGCGCACACCGGTTGCGCCGACGGGATGCCCGCCGCCGAGCAGGCCGCCGCTCGGATTCATCGGGATGCGCCCGCCGATCTCGAGTTCTCCGGATTCGATTGCGCGCCAGCTCTCGCCGGGTTTCGTGATGCCGAAATGGTCGATCGCCATGTATTCGCTGGCGGTGAAGCAGTCGTGGGTCTCGATGAGGTCGAGGTCGTCGACCCCGCTGATGCCGGCGCGCGTGAAGGCATCCCCGATCGCGGCGGACACGTGGGGGAACATCAGCGGCTCGTCGGCGCTGCGGGCGAGCTTCTCCTCGAGCAGCAGCCCGACGGTGCGGTGGCCCCAGCCGAGGATGCGCGAAAGGTCTTTCTGTTCGGCTGTTTCCGTGTGGGCGCGGCGGTACCGGTCCGATATCAGGACGACCGCGGCGCCGCCGTCGGTGAGGGGACCGCAGTCGACCTTGTGCAACCGGCCCTCGACGACCGGGTTGGCGTCGGCGTCGTCGGTGAAGGACGCCGGACCGAACTGCCATCCGCGGGTCTGCGCGTTCGGATTGGAGCGGGCGTTGCGGGTGTTCAGCTCGGCGATGCTCCACAGGTGCCCGGGATCCAGACCGTACCGCTTGTCGTACTCGTCGGCGATGCGGCTGAACATGTAGGGCCACATGAATTTGGCATCCTGACCCTCGTGCCCGATCCAGGCAGCGCCGGACATGTTCTTCGCACCGAGGTCGCCGGGCACGTTCTTTTCGAGTTCGACGCCGACGACCAGGGCGCAGTCGTATCGCCCGGATTCGAGATCGGCCATCGCCGCGAGGATCGCCAGGGATCCGGACGCGCAGGCGCCCTCGTGGCGGGTGGCCGGCACACCCCACAGATCGGGGAGGACCGAGGCCGGCATCGCACCGAGGTGGCCCTGACCCGTGTACACCTGCGCGAACGCGTTTCCGACGTGGACGACGTCGATGTCGGCGATCGGGATGTTCGCGGCGTCGAGTGCACCGCGGGCGACTTCGGCGGTCAGTGCGTCGAGGTCGAGACCGTCCTTGGAGAGGTTTCGGGAGAAGTCGGACTGGTATCCGCCGGCGATCCACACCGGTTCAGGGCTCATGGGTCTCTGCTTTCGGGCTGTGTGAACTGCAATCGTTACTACAACTATAAGAGTTTGCGGGAAATGGGAAGTCCTCTTCCGTCGAGGGGGATTGTCGAGGGCGTCTTGACAATGGCACGTGTCGTTAGTCACTCTCTTAGTTGTAGAACGAAGGCGCGCCCCGAAGCCCACGCCGGGATTCCGCGCCAGCCCGATGCGAAAGGTGAAGGCCATCATGGATATCGAGATCGTCGGCCGACTGCTGTCGACCCTTCCCGAGGACGACGATCACCCCTACCGCACGGGCCCGTGGCGGCCGCAGACCACCGAATGGAAGGCCGACGATCTCGAGGTCGTCGAGGGGCAGGTCCCCACGGACCTGGACGGTGTGTACCTGCGCAACACCGAGAATCCGCTCCATCCGGCGGTGCGGAGATACCACCCGTTCGACGGCGACGGCATGATTCACGTCGTGGGTTTCCGGGACGGGAAGGCGTTCTACCGCAACCGTTTCGTGCGCACGGACGGCCTTCTCGCCGAGAACGAAGCGGGCCGTGCCCTGTGGGCGGGTGCCTCGGAAATGCCCGAGTGGGCCGAACGTGAGGACGGCTGGGGCGCGCGGCGGAGGATGAAGGACGCGTCGAGCACCGACGTCGTCGTCCATCGCGGGCGTGCGCTGACGAGCTTCTGGCAGTGCGGCGATCTGTACCGCCTCGATCCGTACTCGGCACGCACCCTGGGCAAGGAGGACTGGAACGGGAGTTTCCCCTTCCATTGGGGCGTGTCGGCGCATCCGAAGGTCGACGAAACGACCGGTGAAATGCTGTTCTTCAACTACAGCAAGGAGGCGCCGTACATGAAGTACGGTGTCGTCGACGAGAACAACGACCTCGTGCACTACGTCGACATCCCGCTCCCCGGTCCGCGCCTGCCGCACGACATGGCCTTCACCGAGAACTACGCGATCCTCAACGATCTGCCGTTGTTCTGGGATCCGCGGCTGCTCGAGCGCGGCGTCCACGCACCGAAGTTCCGTCGCGACATGCCCGCCCGGTTCGCGGTCATCCCCCGTCGCGGGCAGACGTCGGACATCAAGTGGTTCGAAGCCGACCCGACCTACGTCCTGCACTTCGCCAACGCCTACGAGGACGGCGACGAAATCGTGCTCGACGGCTTCTACCAGGGCGCCCCCGAACCCTCGCCCGAAGGACTGACGGAGCAGCAGCGGGCATTCCGGTTCCTCGCACTGGACTACCTGCAGACCCGGCTGCACCGCTGGCGTTTCAATCTCGTCACCGGAGCGGTGAAGGAAGAGCCCCTCACGGACACGATCACCGAGTTCGGCATGATCAACAACACGCTCGGCGGACGCGAGCATCGCTACGTCTACGCGGCGACGGGTGTGCCGGGACGGTTCCTGTTCAACGGCCTGGTCAAGCACGACGTGCGCACCGGCGCCGAGGAGAGCTGTTCGTTCGGTGACGGCGTGTACGGCAGCGAGACGTCGATGGCTCCGCGGGTGGGCAGCACATCCGAGGACGACGGATACCTCGTCACGCTCACCACCGATATGAACGACGACGCCTCCTACTGTCTGGTGTTCGACGCGGCGGCAGTCGGAGACGGACCGGTCTGCAAACTGCGCCTGCCCGAACGAATTTCGAGCGGAACCCATTCCACGTGGGCGGCGGGCGAAGAACTCCGGCGCTGGCGCGCCGCCGACGACCCGGCGCAGGCGATCGGCCTGTAGGCACCGCGGATCCGTTCTCCCCGTAACCCCAGTTCGCACAGTCGAGAAGGAAAGGTGGCCCATGGCCCAGCCACACCGAGGCCTGCATCCGAAAGACCGCGTCGAGGACTACGTCCGGCGCGGATGGTGGACGGATCACACGCTCGACCGGGTGTTCCGCGAGCAGGTGAGCGCGCGCGGTGACGCCACCGCGATCGTCGACCCGGCCAACCGGGCCGACCTCGTCGGATCGCAGCCCCGGCGCCTCACGTGGAAAGAACTCGAATCCGAGGTCGTCCACCTCGCGGCGCGGCTGCTCGACCACGGAATCGGTCGCGGCGATGTCGTCGGCGTCCAACTCCCCAATTCCGTCGAACTGGTCGAGGTGTACCTCGCCGCGTGGTCGATCGGCGCCGTCGTGTCGCCGCTGGCGATGCAGTATCGCGAACACGAGATCGTGACGATGTCGAACAAGGGCGGCTTCGCGACCCTGCTGACCGTGGAGAAGTTCGGCGGCCGTCCGACCGCCGCGGAAGTCGTCGCGGTGCGCCACACGATTCCGTCCCTGCGGTCTGTCCTGACGATCGGTGCGGCGGAGGAGAATTCGGGAACGGCAGACGCGCACATCGTCCCGGGTCCGGCCTCGGACACCGACAGGGGACGGGTCGAAGCGCTGCGTAGCGCGGACCCGAACGATCCCAACGACTGCGTCACGATCTGCTGGACGTCCGGCACCGAGGGCGAACCGAAGGGGGTGCAGCGGACCCACTACGACTGGCTCGCCTTCTCGATCGCGACGATCGACGCACCCCGCGTGACGGGCGACGACGTGCTGCTCAACCCGTTCCCCATGATCAACATGGCGGGCATCAACGGCATGTTGCTGCCGTGGCTCGTCATGGGGGCGAGGCTCGTGCAACACCATCCCTTCGACGCGCCCACCTTCTTCCGGCAGATCGCGGTCGAGCGCGTGACCTACACGATCGCGCCGCCGGCGCTGATGTGGATGCTCCTGAACAACGAGGACCTGCTCGCGAAGATCGACCTGTCCAGCCTGACCCGGATCGGCTCGGGTTCGGCGCCGCTGCAACCGGCGATGGTGCGCGGGTGGCAGGAACGGTTCGGGCTCAGCGTCATCAACTTCTTCGGCTCCAACGAGGGTGTGTCGCTGCTGTCGAGTCCCGAGGACTTCCCCGACCCCGACATCCGAGCGCAGTTCTTCCCCCGCTACGGAGCCGACGGCATCCGGTGGTCGTCGAGGTTCGCCGAACGCGTCAGCGTCAGGCTCGTCGACCTCACGACCGGTGAGGAGATCACCGAAGCGGGCCGGCCCGGCGAACTCCGGATCGCGGGCCCCGCCGTCTTCCCCGGATACATCGGGGGAGCGGACCTCCCCAGTCCGTTCGACGACGACGGATACCTGAAGACCGGCGACATCTTCGAGATCGCCGGCGACCGGAACCAGTACCTGCGCTACGTCGACCGCAGCAAGGACCTGATCATCCGCG
>NZ_JADZGH010000135.1:0-5795 GCF_015865005.1 Rhodococcus sp. CX | reverse complement strand
GTGCTCGGCGAGAAGGTGGCCGCGGTCGTCGTGTGCCGTGCCGGCGCATCGCTGACCCTCGACGAACTGGTGGCGTTCCTGAAGGAACGGAAGATCGCCTCGTTCAAGCTTCCCGAGCGCCTCGAGGTCCGAGAGGTGCTTCCCCGCAACGCCGTCGGCAAGCTTCTCAAGCGTGAACTGCGCCGGGCACCCACGTCCGTCGACTGAGTCCCGCACCATCCCTCTGTTCCCGAAGTGGAGATCTCTTGTCCCAGTTCAGCTCGGACGTCTTCGTCTACGACGCGGTCCGGACACCCAAGGGCCGCGTCCGGCGCGGCGGCGGAACCCTGGCCGACGTGCCCGCATACGAACTTCTCGCGACGCTGCTGCGCGCCCTGCAGGCGAGGGGACTCGACGCCGAGCGGGTCGACGACATCGTCATCGGCACCAGCACGGTCGCCGGTGACCAGGGCGGGGACGTCGCCCGCGCCGCGGCCCTGTGGGCGCAGTGGCCCGACACCGTTCCGGGTGGGGTGGTGTCGCGGCTGTGCTGCTCCGGGCTCGACGCGATCGGCACCGCCGCGGCGAAGGTCGCGTCCGGAATGCACGACGTCGTCGTCGCGGGTGGGGTGGAGTCCATGTCGCGGGTGCCGATGCTGACCGACAAACCTGCGTTCGCCTACGAGGGGCCGTTGCAGGACGTCACCGGGTACGTGACCATCGGTGTCGCGGCGGACCTGACCGCGGCCGACGCGGGCTTCACCCGCGAGGATCTCGACAGCTACGCGGTGACGTCGCATCGGCGTTCCGCCGCCTCCGCGACATCCGCGTCGATCGTCCCGATCACGTCCGGCGACACCGTCGTGCTGGACCGGGACGAAGGAGCACGCGCCGACGCAACCCTCGACGGATTCGCTGCTCTCGGAACGTTGTTCGGGGAGGATCCGTCCTGGGAGCGCGTCGCGCGGCAACTACCCGATTCGCTCCGGCCCACCGGCGGCCTGCACACGCTGGGGACCGCGCCGCAACTCGCCGACGGTGCGTCGGCCCTCGTACTCGGGTCCGGGCGCTCCCGGGAGGTCGCGGGGTCGGACCCGATCGGGCGGATCGTCGCGGTCACCCAGACGGCGGTGCGCTCGCCACGACTGACCGCGGGCATGACCGCGGCCCGCGCCGCATTGGATCGTGCCGGGATCACGGCCGCGAACCTCGACGTCGTCGAGGCCAACGAATCGTTCGCAGTGTCGCCGCTGCTGGTCGCCCGGGAACTCGGCCTGGACCCCGCGCGCGTGAATCCGAACGGCGGCGCCGTCGCGACGGGGCATCCGCTGGGCGCGAGCGGCGGGATGCTGCTCGTCAACGCGCTGGACGAGCTGGCCCGCACCGACGGGGAATTCGCCCTGCTCGTGATTCCCGGTGGTCTGGGTCTCGGGGCGGCGGTCGTCGTGCAGCGGGTGTGAGGGGAGCGGGCCGGATCAGCGGGTGAGCCGGAGGAACGCCCCCAGTTCGGCCAGTCCCTCCGGCGTGCTCGGCAGATACCGGGTCAGGGCGGGTGAGTGCACGACGACCGCGTGCCACTTCCCGCGTGAGAGCGCGACGTTGAGCCGGTTGCGGGACAACAGGAACGACATGCCCCGCGGGACGTCCTCGTGCGCAGACGCGGTCATCGACACGAACACCACGGCTGCCTGGCGTCCCTGGAACCGGTCGACCGTTCCCACGTCGACCCGGTCGAGTCCCGCCGCGGCCAGCCGCTCGCGGATCGCGATCACCTGCGCGTTGTACGGCGCGACCACCAGGACATCGCCCTGGTCGAGGGGGCGGGTGCCCTCGAACGAATTCGGGTCGCGCCACGGGGTGCCCAGCAGGTCCCGGATGCGCCGGGTGATCTCGTCCGCTTCCTCCACCGATTCGGTCGAGTTGCCGTGATGCTCGACCAGGACGGTGCTCACGCCGGGCGGTACCCCGTCGAGCGACCGTGCGGCCGTGACGTTCTCCTGCGAGAGCAGACGACCCTCGTACGACAGGTCCGATACCCGCGCGCACAGCGCTGGGTGCATACGCCATGTGCGGGACAGGAAGTAGCCGCGGTCTGCGGGTAGGGCGCCGTGCCCCTCGGCGAGCCACCCGAGTGCCGAGGTGTCCGCCGGTTCGGGATGGGTGCCCTGGCTGACCTGGGGGAGCTGCTGAGGGTCGCCCAGCAGCAACAGCTTTCGCGCGGCCTGCGCGACAGCGACCGTGTTCGCGAGACAGAACTGCCCGGCCTCGTCGATCACGAGCAGGTCGAGACCGCCGGGCTCGAAGCACGACAGGTTCGTGAAATCCCATGCCGTTCCGCCGACGACGCAGCCGCCGACGGCGTGGTCGAGGAACCCGGCCATTGCCTTGGCATCGGGGAACGCGGTCCAGACCGGGTCGGTCTTCCTCGGCTTGGCCTTCGCGACGGCATCACCCGGGACACCGGCGTCGATGATCCCGTCGAGCATGTTCTCGATCACCGAATGTGATTGTGCAACAACACCGATCCGCCATCCGTGCCGGAGCGCGAGGGTGGCGACGACGCGTGCTCCGGTGTAGGTCTTTCCGGTGCCGGGCGGACCCTGCACCGCGACGTACGAATCGTCGAGGTCGAGCAGTGCGGCGGTGATCGCGGCAGCGTGGTCGCCGTCGACCACCGGGGGCAGGCCGGCATTCGACCGGGTGCGCGGCGGGATCCGGCGCAGCACGTCGACCGCCGCCGTGACCGGCGGGTGCGGCAGCGTTCCGCACATCTCGTCGGCGGCCGCGACGATCGCAGCTTCGATGCTAGTCGTCCGGATCGGCGGCCCGGGCGTGATCGCCATCGGCAGCTGCGTGTACTCGTCGCAATCCGTGGACAGCGTTTCCTCCACGACCAGCACGTCGTGGAAACGGTCGTCCGTTGTGCGGGTGACGACCGTACCGGTGCTCCAGCCGCGGGTCCCGGGACCCCCGTCGAGCAGTCCGTCCGGCACGGGAATGTCGTAGAGCAGGTACACCGTGGTCCCCGGTCCGACGGTGCTGCCGGTACCGAATTCGCCGACGAACCGGATGTTGCGGCGCAGTTTTCGCTGCCGCGGTGTGGCCTTGTGCCAGTCGTCGAGGAGCGTCACCGACGCCGCGACCAGCGTGTCGCGGGTGTCCGACCATTCGTCGGCGGGATCGGACAGCCGGTCGAAGTGCGCCCACCAGAACGGTTTCCGCTCGCGGCGGTGGTAGCCGAGCGACGCGGCCATCAGCGCCGCAGCCTGCTGTTCGGCGGTGCGGTCCGCATGTGTTGCGGGACCGGCGAACTCGCGCAGGGCAGTTTCGAGGGGGTCGGGTTCGGACTCCTCGGCTTCGGTCACCGCGACGGGGTCGGTGGTCGCGACACCGTGTTCGTCGGCGCGCGCGAGCAGCCAGTCCCGCAGCAGCATCGTCGAGACGCAGTCGTCCTTGTTGTATGCGGCGATGCCCGCGAGCACTTCCGCGGCGGCCTCGTCGTCGCCGGCGTCCCGGTGGTCGCAGTAGTCGGCGTACGCGACGACGGAGGTGGCCGCGTCGGTGACGTCGCCGTCGCGCTTCGTCGTGTACAGCGGTTCGAGTTTCTTGATGCTGTACGACGGCGCACCGATCCGCAGCGACGCCCGCACCACCGGGTAGAGGTCGACGAGAACACCCCCACGCAGCAGGTCGTCGACGATCTCCTCGCCGACCCCGTGTCTCCCGGCGAGCCGCAGCAGCGCCGACTTCTCGTAGGCCGCGTAGTGGTAGACGTGCATGTTCGGGTACTGCCGCCGCCGGTCCGTCAGGTAGTCGAGGAATTCGGTGAACGCGCGTCGTTCCTCGGCTCGATCGTGGGCCCAGAACGGCCGGAACACCGGGTCCTGCGCGGTCCCTTCGACGACGCCGAACAGGTACTCGAGTCCCCAGTCCGAGCTGTCGTCCCTACACCACAGTGGATCCCCTTCGAAATCGAAGAAGATGTCCCCGGCATCCGGTTTCGGCAGGGCGCCGAGGCTGTTCGGGGCGAAGACCTCCACGTAGGCCGAGCCCGTGCGCTCCTGCTCCAGTTGCGCGAGGGCCTGGGCGCGCAGCGACGCATAGGTGCGTGCGGCGATACCCGGGACCGGGTCCTCGCGGGCGGCGAGGTCGTCGACGGTGGTGATCCCTCCGGCGATGAGCCGGGCCCGCTGCGTCGCCCGCATCCCCGCGACGAGCAGCAGATCCCGGCTCGACGTCACCTCCGGCTCACACGCCGGGCAGCGCCCGCACGCGGTGTGCCCGGTACCGCCCCAGGCCACCGGTGCACCCGCGCGGTGGTGGTCGTCGAGGAGTTCCTGCAGGTGGGCGCGGTGCAGCGCGAACACCGGAACGATGTCCGCGACCGGGTGCGCCGAGTCGGTTCCGTCGCCCAGCAGCAGATGCGCGTGGGACGACACCGGGACACCCGCGGCGGCGAGTGCATCCGCGTACGCCGCCACCTGCAGCAGTGCCGGAATCTTCGTGTGCCGCGACAGTTTCGTGTCGTAGACCGCGTAGGTGTCGCCGTCGCGGACCAGGAAGTCGCAGAAGCCGACGAACCGGCCGTCGAAGACGGTGCCCTGGTAGACGACGTCGACTCCGGCGCGGAGGGCGTCGAGTGTCGCGGCGGCCGCTGCCGCGTAGCCGTCGGTGGTGTGTTCCGGGCGCGACATGATCGCGACCCCGGCACCGAATCGTTCCTGGAAGTCCCGCAGCGTCCGTTGCTCGTGCGCATCGCCGAGCGCGAAGGCCCGCTCGAGCATCGGGTCGGGGACCGTGTCGGTCTGCGCACCCCGCCCCAGCGCCGCATCGAGCGTCCGCAGCAGCGAGAACTCGCAGGTCGCGGCGTGGGCGAGGTCTCCGGCGCTGTACACCAGCGTGTCGTCGAGCAGGAACATCAGCGAGTTCCGTGGTGCTGGGTTCCGGGGTGCAGCGGTCGCATGAGTCGACTATCCCAGACACCCGGGCGCTTTTCGGCTAACGGGGTTCGAGCCGCAAGACGGGTATGTGCCGCCCGAAGCTCGCCGTTGTCGCGCGATAGTCGCCGTATCCGGCGTAGACCTGCTCCGCGAGGGCGAACAGGCGGGCGTACTCGTCCGGGTCGGTGACCTCCGCGGCGACGAAGCTGTCGCCGCCGAGTTCGCATTCGGGGTACGAGAGCAGGTTGTAGTACCAGTGCGGATGTTTCGAACCGCCGAAGTTGGAGGCGACCAGAATCGGGGTCCTCCCGTCGTGGAAGTAGGCCAGCTGCACCTCGTGCGGGCGTCCGGTGCGGGCGCCCGTGGTTCGCAGGGGCGCGCTGGCGACCGTCCATCGCTGCGATGTCAGCCATCCGCCGGAGATCCGATACATCCACGGGTCGATGCGGCGGGCGACGCTGCGTGCGTAGAACTGCCCGAACCGGCTTCGTCCGAAGCGTTCGAGCGCCTTGTACAGCGAGCCGTGGGTCTCGTGTGGATCCACGTGACGCAGTGGCACGCGAACGACGCTACTCGCTGGTCGGGCTCGTGCGCGGTTTCGGTAGTGGCCGCTGCCGAAACCGCGCACGAGCCGCGGTGCAGCCGCCCTCGACGCCGAGCGCAGTGCGACCCAGCAGAACCAGGGCCCACGGTCCGATCACCCACACCGGCCACGGGTAGATCAGTGCGCCGACCGCGAGCGAGACGACGGCCCAGATCGCGAGGTTCAGAACACCGACGGCGAGCCACGCCGACCATTCGATGCGCTGGTGCAGCGGAAGCCCGCGCACGTAGTCCCGCAGCGGACGCGGGGGCGGGCTTCCGCTGCACCAGCGC
>NZ_JADZGH010000134.1:572-1698 GCF_015865005.1 Rhodococcus sp. CX | reverse complement strand
CACCGCGACGATGTCGCCGCGCCGCAACGCCAGCAGCGATTCGACGGCCGCCCGCCGCCGGTCCTGCCGACCCTGCCGTTCCCGGGCACGCTCCAGGTCGGTCAGCTGCGCCCGCAGCCGCAGGTAGTCGAGGATGTCGCTGTCGTCGCCGCCGAGCCGGTCCCGCAGCTCCGCCAGGGCCGCCTCGTTGCGTTCGATGCCGCGGGTCAGGCCCACCACCGATTTGTCGGCCTGGAACTGGGCGAACGACATCTCCAGCAGGGCCCGCGACCGGGTGATCCCGACCGCGTCGATGAGGTTGACGGCCATGTTGTAGGACGGGCGGAACGAGCTGCGCAGCGGGAAGGTGCGGGTGGAGGCGAGCCCGGCGACGGCGGCCGGTTCCACCCCGGGCTGCCACAGCACCACCGCATGCCCCTCGACGTCGATGCCGCGCCTCCCGGCCCGGCCGGTGAGCTGCGTGTACTCGCCGGGGGTCAGTTCGGCGTGGGTTTCCCCGTTGTACTTGACCAGGCGTTCGAGCACGACTGTGCGGGCCGGCATGTTGATGCCGAGCGCGAGGGTTTCGGTGGCGAACACCGCCCGCACCAGCCCGCGCACGAACAGGTCCTCGACGGTGTGCCGGAACGCGGGCAGCATGCCCGCGTGGTGCGCGGCGATGCCGCGTTCGAGGGCGAGGCGCCACTGCGAGAAGCCGAGCACCTCGAGGTCGGCGCGCGGCAGGTCGCGGGTGTGTTCGTCGACGATCGCCCGGATCCGGGCGGCTTCCTCGTCGGAGGTGAGCCGGATGCCGCCGCGCAGGCACTGGGCGACCGCGGCGTCGCAGCCGGCGCGGCTGAAGACGAAGGTGATCGCCGGGAGCAGCCCCTCGCGGTCCAGGCGGGAGATGACCTCGGGTCGTGGGAGCGGCCGGAAGCCGCCGGGGCCGCGGCCCCGGTCCCAGGAGTCGGCGCGGTCGAGCGTCAGCCGGCGGCGCACCTGCGAGAGCAGTTCGGGGTTGACCACGACGCTGCGGCGGCCGCCGTCGTCGGGGTGAGCGCGCCGGTCGAACAGGTCGTAGATGCGGGGGCCGACCATCATGTGCTGGTGCAGCGGAATCGGCCGCACCTCGTCGACGACGACGGTG
>NZ_JADZGH010000134.1:0-562 GCF_015865005.1 Rhodococcus sp. CX | reverse complement strand
ACGGTCGCGGACAGGCTGACCAGCCGGACGTCCTCGGGCAGGTGCAGGATGACCTCTTCCCACACGGCGCCGCGGAACCGGTCGGCGAGGAAGTGCACCTCGTCCATCACCACGTAGGTCAGCCCGATGAGGCTGGTCGAGGACGCGTAGATCATGTTGCGCAGCACTTCGGTGGTCATCACCACCACCGGCGCGCCCGGGTTGACGGACTGGTCGCCGGTGAGCAACCCGACCGCGTCCTTGCCGTGGCGGGCGCACAGGTCCGCGTACTTCTGGTTGCTCAGCGCCTTGATCGGGGTCGTGTAGAAGCACTTGCCGCCGCCGTGCAACGCCAGGTACACCGCGAACTCCCCGACCACGGTCTTCCCGGCGCCGGTGGGCGCGCACACCAGCACCGAGTGGCCGCCGTCGAGGGCACGGCAGGCCTGCACCTGGAACGGGTCGAGGGTGAACGGCAGCGCCGCGGCGAAGGCGGTGAGCCGATGGGGCATGGCGGCCGGAGCCGGCTGATCGGTCACAGCGTGTCGGAGTAGTCGGGGTGCGTCGGGGTGGGGCGCTCGAC
>NZ_JADZGH010000133.1:0-17978 GCF_015865005.1 Rhodococcus sp. CX | reverse complement strand
GTTGTGGTCACGGGTGGGTGGCTCCTTCTCAGCACCGGGGGCATGTGCATGTGTGATCCATGCGAATGCTATGGCCCTGTGCCGCATCACACCCGCCGCGACGCGCGCGCCACGCCGCTCACGTCTGCCGGATGCTCGAAGTGCCTGTGCGCCACGCCGCGGGCGATCAGCCGAACGCGGCCTTGATGTCGGTCTTGAGGACCTTGCCGACCTTCGAGCGCGGCAGATCCGGCCACACCTCGATCTGCTTGGGGGCCTTCACCGATCCGATGCGTTCCTTGACGAACGCGGTGAGCTCGGCCGGGTCGACGCTGCGTCCGGGCTGCGGCTGGACCACCGCGACGACGCGTTCGCCCCACTTGTCGTCCGGCAGGCCGATGACCGCGCAGTCCTGGACCGCGTCGTGCGCGAGGATCGCCTGCTCGACCTCCGTGGAGTACACGTTGAATCCGCCGGTGATGATCATGTCCTTCGCGCGGTCGACGATGAACAGCAGCCCCGACTCGTCGAGATAGCCGATGTCGCCGGTGTGGTGCCACCCGAACCGGCTCGCCTCCGCGGTGGCCTCGGGATTCTTGTAGTAGCCGGACATCACGAGCGACGAGCGGATGACGATCTCCCCGCGTTCCCCGGTCGGGAGCAACGTCCCGTCCTTGTCCATGACCGCGACGGTCACGAGGGGAGTCGGCCGTCCGGCTGAGCTGAGGACCTCGGTGGCGATCGACCCGTCGGGTCGGCGGTGTTCGTCCGGCGGCAGCACCGAGATCATCATCGGCGCCTCGGTCTGCCCGAACAACTGTGCCATCGGCCCGATCCGGTCCAAAGCCTCGGCGAGCCGGGTCGGGCTCATCGGGGCCGCGCCGTACCAGAAGCACATCAGGCTCGACAGGTCCGTGGCGTCCAGGTCCGGATGCGAAAGGACCATGTAGATCAAGGTCGGCGGCAGGAATGTGTGTGTGACCCGGTGCTCGGGAATCAGCCGCAGGAACTGCCCGACGTCGGGGGTGCGCATGATGACGATCTCGCCGCCGGACGCGAGCACCGGGAAACACAGCACGCCGGCGGCGTGGGTGAGCGGCGCCAGCGCGAGATACACCGGACGGTCCCCGCGGGACGGGAACGGATAGCTCATGAGCGTGAGCGCCGTCATCGTCTCGAGATTGGTGCCGGTCAGTTGCACTCCCTTGGGGCGCCCCGTCGTGCCGCCGGTGCCGACGATCATCGCGAGGTCGTCCGGCGGCGCGGCATCCTGGACGGCGCCCTCGAGCGCGTCGGCGCGGAACGATTCCCAGCTCAGCGCGTCGGGACCGGGGTCGCCGTCGAGTTGCACCCAGGTGTGGATCGCCGGCAGATCCGGGCGGATGCGGTCCACGAGGTCGCGGTACGCCGACGCGTACAGCAGCACCTCGCAGTCGAAGCGGTCGAGGATCTCCCGGTTCTCGGCGGCCTCGTTGCGCGGGTTGATCGGGCACCACACCGCGCCGGCTCGGCTGATGCCGAACACGCACGCGAACGCGAGCGGATCGTTGCCGGACAGCACGGCGACCTTGCTGCCGCTGCGCACACCGTGCGTCACGAGCGCACAGGCCACGTCGTTCGCGAGGGTTTGCACCGTCGCGTACGTCCACGTGTCGCCGTCGGTCGTGAAGCACGGCCGGTCCGGTCCGACGGACGCGCCCTTGTCGAGGTAGTCGACGATCCGCATCGTCAATCCTGAACGGTCAGAACAGGTTTCGAGACCAGTCCGAAACTCCGTAGGATTCCGAGCAGTTCGTGATGGCCGAATGCCTGGCACCCGCTGGCGAATCCGACCCGCTTCGGGGGCTGCTGGAGCAGCCAATGGGCCGCGAACGCCTGGAGCAGACCGGTCTGCTGGTAGTTGCTGTTGCCGTGGATCACGCAGTGCGCGCGGCCCAGCGGGCCCGACGCGTGCACCGAGTCGAGTGACTTGTTGACGCGGGGATTCTCGCGCGGCGGCATGACGTTCATGACCTGCCGGGCCGTGGCGGTCAGCGCGGCGTCCCGGTCCTCGGGCGTCATGTCCTTGGTCGCCTCGAGCGCCTGCGCGACGATCTGCGGAACCCCGTGCATCAGAGCCGCATTGAACACGCCGCCCTGCGCCTTGACGTTCGCGACGCGCGGGTCGCGGCGGAACCAGACCGGGTGCGACGTGCCACCCCACGGCAGCGACTGCGCGAGTTCGTGCTGACCGGGCACGACGAGGGGGACGAGTCCCTGTCCGGGATCGAACGGGACGTACTCGTTCTGCTCGAGGTAATGCGCCGCGGACGTCGCGGCGTTGACCAGGATCGTGCGGGTCGAGGCGATGGTCGGGCTGCCACCCCAGAACACGGCGATGTCGAGGGTGTCGAGACCCGGTGTCTCCAGACACAATTGGGCCGCGATCTCACCGGTGGTGTACATCTGCGCGATCCCGGGGGCGAGGAGCAGGCCGGCGTCGGCGAATTTCGCGCCGTACTGTTCGTCGCAGGTGATGAGCCAGTCCTGCTCGCCCGTGGTGTCGGTGTAGTGCGTGCCCGCGGCCAGGCAGGCCTGCACCACCTCGGGGCCGAGATCGGAGAACGGCCCGACGGTGTTGAGGACGACGTCGGCATCCTCGAACAGCGAGGTCAACGCCTCGACGGTGTGCTCGACCTGCACCACCTCGAAGTCGGCGGTCTCGATGCCGGGCACGTGCGTGCGCATCGAGTCGTCGACCTTCGCCTTGTCGCGGCCGGCCGCGACGAACGGAATGCGGAACTGGCGCAGGAACTCGCAGACGAGGCGGCCGGTGTATCCGGAGGCGCCGTAGACGACGACGCGGCGGGCGGCGTGTGCCGGGTTCGGTGTGCTCATGGGTCCGCTCCTCACATTCCCATGCCGCCGTCGACCGGGAGGCCGACACCGTTGACGAATCGTGCTGCGTCCGAGGCGAGGAACACCACGGTGTCCGCGATGTCCTCGACGGTGCCCAGACGCCCGGACGGGGTCAGGTCCACGACGGCCGCGACCGCCTCCTCGGCCGAGCCGAAGAGCCCGATGGCGGCCATGTCGTTCGCGAGTCCGGCGCCCATCGCGGTGGGGACGAGACCGGGATAGATGCAGTTGACGCGGACGCCGTAGCCGAGTTTGCCGCTCTCCATCGCGGCAACGCGGGTCAGCCGGTCGACGGCGGACTTGGTGGCCGAGTAGACCGCGATGCCCGGAAACGCGATCGTCGCGGCGACCGAGGCGACGTTGACGATGCAGCCGCCGTTGCCCGCGGCGCCGCCGGGTCGCATCGCCCGCAATCCGTGCTTGAGGCCGAGGGTGGTGCCGAGGATGTTGATGTCGAGCATGCGCCGGACGGCATCGACCTCGACATCGGTGACCAGGCTCGTGATCTCGATGCCGGCGTTGTTCACCAGCACGTCGAGGCCCCCGGCGATCTGGGCGGTCTCCGAGATCGCTCGTTCCCAGTCGTTTTCCCGGGTCACATCGAGATGGACGAATCCGTGCTTGCGGCCGCCGTCGGAGGGCAGGGCTGCGGCGACGTCCGCGCCGCTGTCCTGGATGTCGGCGACGACGACGCTCGCACCGGCCGCCGCTAGTGCCTTGGCCATTCCTTCGCCGAGGCCCTGGGCCCCGCCTGTGACCAGGGCACGGCGCCCGGTCAGGTCGAACACGCTCATGGAGATCTCCTGTGTGGTCTGCGGGTCGTACGGACGGAGCAGGGGGAGATGGGCCGGTGCGTGGACCGGCTCGCTGCGGCTGGCAGCCCGTGATTGTGGCGTACATCACATCGTGGCCGAATGCTTGACGACTGTCAAGAAGGATTCGGACGAATGGCCCGAGAATTCTTGTCGACTGTCAAGTTCATTGGCTGTCAACTAGACTGGCGAGCAATGAACCCCCTGGCGACGCCTGCCGGTCGGTCGATTCGCAGTCGGCAGGACAAGTACGACGAACGCCGTGTGCAGCTGGCCGAATCGGCCCTGGCGACACTCGGCGAACTCGGCTACGCGCGCACCTCCCTGCGGGAGATCGCGCAGAATTCGCCGTTCTCGCACGGTGTCGTGCACTACTACTTCAAGGACAAGACCGACCTGATCCTGCACTGCGTCCGCTACTACAAGGCGCGGTGCATGACCCGATACGACGAGGTCGTCGCCACCGCGCGGACCGCGGAGGAACTGCGCCGCGGTTTCGCCGACAAGCTCGTCGAGACCCTGCGCACGGAGGCGCCGATGCACCGGCTCTGGTACGACCTGCGCAACCAGTCGATGTTCGATCCGGCGCTGCGCGAGGACGTCGCGGCGATCGACGGGGGATTGTGCGACATGATCGATCGTGTCCTGACCCGTTACGCCGAATTGTCCGGTGCGGCATTGCGATACGACCGGAATACTGCCTACGCGATGCTCGACGGGGTGTTCCTCTCCGCGTTGCTCGAGTACGTCGTCGAACGTGATGCGCTCGTTGCCGGAGAGAGCGATGCCGAGGATTCCGCGACGGTGGCACCGGATCGGCTGGGGGACAAGGTGTTCGATCTCCTTCCTGATCTCGTCGCCGCACTGTGATCGGACTCGGATGCTTCCGATCCTGCTATCGCGCGATCGCGGGCTGGATCGCTTGTGGAAGGTAGGGGAAAACGTCGGCAACTCCAGGGTGGGTGATGGTTCCAGTGCGTGGGTCGATACCACGATTCGGATCTCTCTTCGGGTGCGGAAGCGGCGGTCGGAATCTTGTGACGCGACAAGGCCTATGGCGCCGGCGCCCTGCATTCACGCCGGCTGAGTGGCCGAATAGATGTCGCGGTACTCGACGCGGAGAGACTTCTTGTCCAGCTTGCCGACACTGGTGCGAGGAAGGTCGGACCGCACGAGGACGGTATCGGGCAACTGCCACTTCGCGAACCGCGTGCCGAGCAATTCCTGTACCTCCCGCAGGGGCAAGTCCTCTCCGTCAGCCGTAACGACCAGCACCAGCGGTCGCTCCTGCCACTTCTGATGCGGAACCGCCACTACCGCGGCCTCGGTGACTCGCGGGTGCATCATGATCAGGTTCTCCATGTCGATGGACGAGATCCACTCGCCGCCGCTCTTCACCACGTCCTTGAGCCGGTCGGTGAGTTTGAGATGGCCGGTCGGTGTGACCGTGCCGAGATCACCACTGCGCCAATAGCCGTCCACAAACTGATCGGGATCCGGCTCACGTCCGAAGTAGCTCGTGGTGATCCACGGTCCTCGCAGCCATACCTCGCCGATACTGACGCCGTCGTGCGGAAGTTCGTGCCCCTGACCGTCGACGATCCGCACATCGACTCCGTTCACCGGAAGACCTTGGCAGCGTTTGAGGTCCCACTTCTCATCCTCGGAAAGGCCACCGAGGGAAAACTTCACGCCGCGGTTGACAAAGGTGGTCGGGGTGGTCTCGGTGGCGCCGTAGGCATGGATCACGTCCGCGCCCACCTCGTCGTGGAAGCCACGCATGAGCGCGAGTGGCGGCTCGGTGGATCCGGACAGCAGCCGAGTCCGGCTCAGGTCGGGCTTGATGTCCAGGGTGCGGATGTACTCCAGCATGGGCCCGAATATCGCCGGTGCGCCGTTCGCCACTGTCACTGTCTCGGCGATCATTGCGTCCACCAGCACTCCGATATCCGCGGCGGTGTACGCCCCGGGCAGAACGATGCGGGCCGCGGTGTACACCGCCGACTGCGGTAGACCCCAGCTCTGTGCGTGGAACATCGGGGTGATCATCATGACGGTGTCCTCAGCGGACATCAGCAGGTTCGCGGCCTGCGCCATGGTGTGCAGGCAGATGCCGCGGTGCGAATAGTAGACGCCCATCGGTCGCCCGGTGGTTCCGGTGGTGTAGCAGGCGCTGTATGCGGACCGTTCGTCGATCACCGGCCAGTGGTATTCCGAGGGCACCTGTCTCACCGATTGCTCGTAATCGGCCACAGCCGGCAACGTGGTCTCGATCTCGGTGACCGGGCGATCGGCCATGATCACCCACCGGCGGACGCCGGGGGCGTGCGGTGCGATGGCCTCCGCCACGCCGATCAACGATTCGTCGACCAGAACCACCGAAGCGCCGCTGTGCGCGGCCACGTACCCGAGGTCCTCCGGTGAGAGCCGAAGGTTCATCTGCAGCATCACTGCTCCGGTGCCGGGGATCGCCCAGTACAGCTCGAAATGCCTGCGGCTGTTCCAGTCCAGGATCCCCACCACCTCTCCCGGCTGCACGCCCAGCGCCTCGAGTACGTTCGCAGCGCGTTGTACCCCGGTGTAGGCGTCGGCGTAGGTGTACCTGTCCCAACCCCCGTCAGGTGTCCGGTACACGATTTCCTGTTCCGGGTAGGTACGTGCCGAATGCCGCAGCAGCGTACTGGTGTTGAGTTGGTAGTCGTCGCCGTGAGTGGATCGATGTCCGGTGATCATGGTCATGGTGCTGCTCCTGCGTAGTCGTTCGGCGTCGTGAGTGCCGGAAGAAGGAAGATGAGATGGAGGGGCGGATCGAGTCGATCGTCCGGGTCAGTGGGCAGCTCGCTCCGCGAGATGGATGGCATCCCGGTCCGGATTCGCCAGCAACGTCACGGCAAGTCCGGACACGATCAGAAGAACCGCTCCGATCAGGAAAACGGTGTGGTAGCCCGATGCCGCCTGGTGTGCGGCCTGGATGAGGCGGCCGGCGAGGAACGGTGCGATGACCCCCGCGGCGCCGAGGAACGCAAACAGCACGCCCAGTACCGCTCCGCGCTGCCCCACCGGGGTGATCTGGGCGACGGCCGCGCTGGATGCGGGGAAGGTAGCGGTGAACAGGTTGAATGCAGGCAGCATCAGGATGAGCTGCAGCGTACCGTCGGCGAATACGAAGCCCACCATGCAGAGCCCGGCGATCACCACCGCGATCCCGGCCACACCGGCTCGCGCCCACCGGGTCGGTAGACCGCGGGCAATCAGTGTCCGCGACACCACACCTTGGCCGAACATCGCCACCGCGCCCGTCGCAGCGGTGGCCGCGATCCAATTGCCGGTGGAGATGGTGCTGATCTCGCGCACCGATTCCAGATACGTCGGAAGCCAGGTTGTGAGCACCGCAGTCACGAAATAGCAGCCGAATCCGGCCAGCGCGAAGCAGATCCAGGTGGGAGCAGAGAACAGTCGCCAGTACGATACTCGCCCCGTGACCGCGCAAGCGGCCCCGGTCGCGTGGGTCTCGGTGGCACCCCCCGACTCGGCTGCCGCGTTGTCGGCGGGCTTGTCGTACGGCCCCTCCCTACCGACCAGCAGCCACACAACAGACCACACCAGGCCCGCGATAGCGAGCACGCCGAAGCACCAGCGCCACCCCCAGTGGACCTGGACGAGCGCCATCACCGGCGCGGCGACCAGCAGACCCAGGCCCGTCGCAGCCAGCACGATGGAGTTCGGCAGGTCACGCCGCTCGTCCGGAAACCACTTCATCACCGCGTGCAGGGCAACCGGCGTCGCCGGCCCCTCCGCCAACCCGAGCACAATCCGGGAGACCAGCAGCACCCCGAAGGACGCGCCGCCGAGTACCGGGAACTGGACGATCGCCCAGACCACGGCCATGGCAAGCAGCATCGGCTTGGTCTTGATCCGATCAACGAGGAAACCACCGAGCACCGTTCCGAGCCCGAACAGGAAGAAGAACGAGCTGGCGACCAATCCGTACTGGGACGGAGTCAAACCCAGATCCTTCATCAGGGTGTGGGCAGTGAGTCCGAGAACGGACTTGTCCCCCCAGTTGATCAACATGAACAACGCCAGCATGGCGGTGATCAGCCACGCCCTCCGGGTGGAATAGGCACTGCCTGGCGGAGCTACCTGCGGATGAAGGGTGAGGGACACGGTGATGCTCCTTCGGGCACAGTGCGGAGGATGTGGGCTGGGGAAGGGGACTCGGGACCGGGAGGGGTGTCAGACTGCCGAGTAGGTGGTCTTCGCCTTCAGGCAGGCCGCGAGGCCCTCGGGGCCGAGTTCGCGGCCGAGGCCGCTGGCTTTCGTGCCGCCGAACGGCGCGACCGGGTCGAGCATGAAGTAGTTGATTCCGAAGGTGCCGGAGTCGATGGCGTCGGCGACCGGACGGGCCGAATCCGGATCCGCAGTCCACACCGTGCCGGCGAGGCCGTAATCGCTGTCGTTGGCCAACGCGATCGCCTCGTCCACCGAGTCGTACGGCAGCACGCTGAGGACCGGCCCGAAGATCTCCTCCCGGGCGATGACACTTGCGGGGTCGACATCGGCGAAAACCGTCGGCAGTACGAACCAGCCGCGGTCCAGGTGCTCCGGGCGACCGCCACCGGACACCAGGCGGGCACCATCGGCCACGCCACGCGCGATATACCGCTCCACGCGGGCCCGGTGTGCCTCGGTCACCATCGGCCCGAAAACGGTGCCGGGATCGAGCGGATCCCCGATCGCCGCGCTGCGGCAGAGGTCGGCGAAAAAGTCGACCACCTCGGCGTACCGACTGCGCGGAGCCAGGATGCGGGTGCCGGCGACGCACGTCTGCCCGTTGTTGAGCAGTGTCGCCTGAAGCAGGCCTTCGGCGTTGGCGGCGAGATCGACATCGTCCAGCAGGATTGCGGCTGATTTCCCGCCGAGCTCCAGAGTCACCGGCCGCAGCAGCTCCCCGCAGCGGGCTCCGATCTCTCTGCCTACCGTTGTGGATCCGGTGAACGTGACCTTGTCGACACCGGGGTGCCCGACCAGGTAGCGGCCGATCCCGGGGCCGCCGGGCACGATGGAGATCACGCCGGGCGGCACGCCCGCAGCGCGTACGGCATCGGCGAACAGATAGGTGTCCAACACCGTCTCCGGGCTGGGTTTGATCACCACGGCACACCCGGCGGCGAGCGCGGGCGCGACCTTGAAGGCGGTGAGCAGGTTCGGGTAGTTCCACGGGATGATCGCCCCGATCACCCCGACCGGGAGCCGATCGACGCGGGCGCTGCCGCCGAGCAGGCCTGGCCGCACCTCGGAAAACACGGTGTTCCGGGCCAATTCGGCGTAGTAGCGGTACACCGCGATCGGGATCGCGACCTCCACAGCCATCGCGGTGGTGATCGGCATCCCGTTCTGCTGCGCGACCAGCGCAGCGATTTCGGAGCCGCGGGCCTCCACCTCGTCGGCGATGCGATCCAGCAGATCGGCCCGCCGATGGGAGTCCCAGCCCGCCCAGCCGACTCCGTCGGCGAGGTTCCGGCGGGCCGCCGCCACGGCGATGTCCACGTCGGCTCCCGCGGCCGCGGGCGTCCTACCGATTACCTCACCGGTGGCGGCTCCGATCACCGTGATGGTGTCGGCTCCGACCGGCGACTGCTGCGCACCGTCCACGAACAGCGTGTCGTACTCGATCATGTTCAGTCTTCTCCTGTGTCCGTGTGCGATCAGAACGGCTGGTCACCGACTACGGTGACCCGCTCCATAACCCGGCGCTGCGGGAAGTAGTCGCTGACGGCGTAGTGCTGGGTGATGCGGTTGTCCCAGATCGCGACCGAGCCGGGTTCCCACCGGAAACGCACCTGGTACTCGGGCACCCGCGCCTGGAACAGCAGATAGTCGAGCAGGGCGTCCGCCTCGTCTCCGGGCAAGCCGTCGAGGACTTCGGTGAAGGGCTCGTTGACGTACAGGAACTTGCGGCCGGTCTCCGGGTGGGTGCGGACCACCGGGTGTGAGATGCGTGGATGAATGCGCTCCATTTCGGCGATTGCCTTATCGGTCATCGTCAGACCCCACGACTTGACGAACGTATGCGTCGCGGTGAGGTCGTCGATGCGCTCGCGCACTTCGTCGGGCAGGTTGTCGTACGCGGCCGCCATGTCCGCCCACATCGTCTCGCCGCCGATCTCGGGCACCTCGATGGCTCGCAGAATGGACAGCATGGACGGATCACTCCGGAAGGAGGTGTCGCTGTGCCAGATGTTCTCCATCCCTACCGCGGTGTCATCCTTGGCCAGCCGGGAGATCTCCTGCGCCTCACCGTTCGGGAAGAAGTCGTTGGCTTCGATATCACCCCAAAGGTTCGCCAGAGCGATGTGTTCGGCCCCAGTCAGATGCTGATCGCGGAAGAACAGCACCTTCCATTCGAGCAGGGCCCGGTGCAACTCGAGATGCGTCTCTGCGTCGATCTCACCCAGGTCCACGCCTTCCACCAGGGCGCCGATCGTGACGCCCACGGGGCGGAGGGTCAGGCGTTCGTAGCTCTGGTCGAAAAGCTGCTCACCTGCGGTGCGGCGCAGTTCACGGGTACCGAAGTGCAGGCGCGGATAGCCCTGGGCGCCCACCATGGGGATGCGAGCGAATCTGGTCCGAGGTGTGATTGTCGTCATGGAAAAAGTGTGTCGCCGATCACCGTCGACGCCGCTGTGTCTTGCCGCAACTCCGACCTCACGCAGGTGTGCAGTAGCACAATCGGGGTGGTGAAGTACTTCCAGAACGTCCCTGACCCCGAACCGCGCCCGGAGGGAGTCGACCGGATACTCGGCGAGTTGGGGAATCGGCTTGCCGATATATCGCTACGCACCACGCGGACCGCGGTGACCACCACGCTTTTCCCGCCCGAGATCTTCGATGCCGAAATGCCGGCGATCGCACGACGCACCTTTCCGATGGTGCTGGCGAGCCTGCGAACCGGCACCAATCCCGGCCGGGAGGACCTGGCCTTGCTTCGTGATCGTGCGGCTCAACGGGCCCGCGAAGGTGTACCGCTGACCCTGCTTCTCCATGTCTGGCAGCACGGCTTCCAGGAATTTTTCGAGGAGTCCGGGTGTATCGCGAACGCGGGCGAATCGAAAGCGTTGGCCTGGATCGGGCTCGCGGTGATGCGGCTGCAAGAGATCTTCCTCGCGGAGATCGTCGCCGCGTATCTAGCGGAGCAGGAAACCCTGACCGAGGAACGGTCCGGAGCCGTTCCCCTGATCGCACGACTACTTCTGCTCGGTCAGGATCCGCGGGCGGACGCGGAACGCCTGAACATCACCCTCGCCGGGAGCTACGACGTCCTTGCGGTACGCCTCGGGTCCTCCGCCGACAGCGGCCTCGACGCGGAGGCGCGGGAGGTGGCCGAGCGACGACGTCTGCATCGCATGCTGGCTCTGCTGCGTACCGGAGGAGGTCCCGCGACGCTGTCACTGCTCGACCGCGGAGGGGGCTACGTTTTCGTGCCGCGGTCCGGCGAAGACCCGCGAAGCGCCGAACGACTGGGCCGATTCGTCGCCGGCCTGGAATCCGCGGCCGGTTCCACGATTACGGCGGCCGTGGTGGAGGACATCGCCATCAGTGGGGTGACGACCGCCGCTCAGCAGGCCGACGAGATTCTCGATCTGGTGCGTGCTTTGAGCCGGGGTCCCGGCCTCTATCGACTCTTCGACGTGTTCATGGCTCACCAATTGAGCCGCCCCGGCCCCGGTCTAGACCACCTGATCGCCGCCGCGAAACCGGTGCTGAGCCACGACGAACTGCGCACCACGCTGCAGACCTACTTCGAGTGCGACCTCGATCGGCAACGCACCGCGCGCCGCCTGAGCGTGCATCCGAACACGGTGAACAATCGACTGAACCGAATCGCCGAGATCTCCCCACACAGCCCGTTCACCCTCGCGGGCATCACCGCGCTGTCTGCAGCCCTGACTGTCGCACGGCTGCGAGCCGGCGGTCCGCCGGACCCGTCGTCGCACGCCCAGGGATGACTCGAGCAGCCGGCATCACGACCACCCCTTGTGCCGAGCAAGATTTGTTTCACCCGCCCGGCTTCGGCGTCGAATCGACGAGCGGCCGTCCGGAGCACATCTGTGCGTCGACGGCCCTGCCCATGTCGACGGCGGGTGAAGACTTCGATTGCCGTTGGCAACATCGCCCTGTGAGCATCTGGGCCGTTGAGGGTGTATCCGACGAGATGATGCGCAGGCGGAAGCAGTACGAGCTCGCCGACGTTTCGGGGATATGGGGTGGCCGCGAATCGTGCCTCCGAAATGAGGTTCTGCACCTCTTCCGCAGACGCAGCAATCCCGTGTTCACAATGAAATATGTTGTGGAATAACGGCATTCGGTCCGGTTCGTTTTCACGGCTCTCGAACGCGGTGGCTCGCGCGGTCAGGTCGCCGGCTACGCGATCCGTTCCTACCGCCGATCGAACATTCGTAGCCGCACGTTCGTCCATGCTCTCGATCGCACCGTCCGGTCGGATCGACGGGAACTATCCGTGCGGTCGGCAATGGCGTCGCGACGGAGTCGTTCCCCGCGCTTCCGTAGAAGAACCGACCGCTGTCGGATTCGCAACCATCATGACCACGTCGGCTCGCAAGAACTACCTGGCGCGGATCGGCCATCTGCTCGTGCGTCGGTCCTACGGTAGAACCGAGCTTCATCGAGATTTCGACCGGCTACGTCGAATCATGCTGTGCGCCAACTCGGTACGAAAGGAAGACCGCCCGTTCCCGACCGGGCACGGACGCGTACCGTCGGCTGCTGCGGACAGGCGCATCGGAAGCGCGGGCCGGTGCTGACGGGGCGGGCGCGCGGCGCTACCGAGGTCGCGGAGGCAAAGTAGACTGGGCGTTGGCACCGGCGCTGTGTGCCGACGTAAGAGGCGGTCGTCATGGTTGCGCACATCTACGATGCACAAAGGTGGGGCCGGCTTCGCCACGCGGATGCACTCCGCGAGGGCGAGTCGTCGATCCGAAGGGCGCGTCGATGAAGACGCCCGATGACGCCGGCGACTCCGCCGACGTCGATGCGCTTCTTGCCTCGGACCTGCAATCGGAAGGCTTCGAGGAGCCGACGGTCATCGGCCGCGGTGGATTCGGAGTCGTGCTGCGCTGTCGGCAACCCACACTCGACCGAACCGTGGCCGTCAAGGTACTCACCGGGGCACTGAGCCGGGAGAACCTCGAGCGATTCCTGCGTGAACAACGGGCGCTGGGTCGCCTGTCCGGGCATCCGAACATCGTCAACGTTCATTTCTGCGGCACCACCGCAAGCGGGCGTCCTTACATCGTGATGCAGTACTACCCGCGCGGATCCCTGGATGCACGCATTCGTCGGCGCGGCCCCCTCGGCTGGCGCGAGGCGCTGTCGGTCGGCGTCAAGATGGCCGGTGCACTCGAGACGGCGCACCGCGCGAGCATGCTGCACCGAGACGTCAAACCCTCGAACATCCTGCTCTCCGACTACGGCGAGCCCTGTCTGGCCGACTTCGGAATCGCCCGGGTTGCGGGTGGATTCGAAACCGCCACCGGCATCATCACCGGGTCTCCTGCCTATACCGCGCCGGAGGTGCTGGGGGGTGAGGCGCCGTCCCCGGCTTCGGATGTATACAGCCTCGGCGCGACATTGTTCTGCGCTGTGACCGGCCACGCGGCGTTCGAGCGTCGCGAGGGCGAGAACCTGGTGGCCCAGTTCGTGCGTATCAGTGACCACCTGAGTCCCAGCCTGGATGGAACGGATATTCCGGCGGGTGTCATCACCGCGATCGAGCATGCGATGCAGCGTGATCCGTCCGCGCGCCCGAGTACAGCCCTCGAGTTCGGCAGGGATCTGCAGCGCGTGGCGGAAGATCACGCCCTGACTGCTGTCGACCTGTTCGTTCCGGAACCCGCCGAGGACGGATCTACCCGTGAGGCACCGTATCGACAGCCGCGCATGCCGGATCGGACCGAGGCCATTCGGCACTGGAGTGGATCGGTAACGATGCCGCCGGCTCCGTCGACGAAGTACCGGCCGCCGACCCCGAACCGTCCACTCGTCGAGCGCGGTCGACTCGTCGGGGTCCTGCGTTCGGGAAAGGGGCGGCGACTGATCCTGATCCATGCTCCGGCAGGGTATGGAAAGACCACTCTCGCCGCGCAGTGGCGTGAGGTGCTGACGGCGGAGGGAACCGCGGTCGCGTGGCTGTCCATCGATCCTGACGACAACAACGTGGTCTGGTTCCTGTCGCACCTGGTCGACGCGATACGGCTGGTGCGACCCGGCCTGGCTCAGACGCTCGGGCAAGTGCTCCAGGAGCACGGTGACCAAGCCACACGTTATGTGCTGTCGACACTGATCAACGAGATCGACGACGCCGGTACCGAGGTGGCGGTCGTCCTCGACGACTGGCATCGAGTGAGCAGCCGCGAGACTCAGGACGCAGTTGCTTTCGTGCTCGAAAACTGTTGTGCGCAACTGCAGGTCGTGGTGACGAGCCGGACGCGATCTGGATTGCCTCTGAGTCGATTGCAGGTCCTCGATCAAGTGCTCGAGATCGACGCGCAAGCGCTGCGGTTCGACGCGACGGAATCGCGTGAGTTCCTCGTCGACCTGGGCGGGCTGTTGTTGGGAGAACGTGAGGTGGAGGACCTGACCGATTCGACCGACGGCTGGGTTGCGGCGCTCCAACTCGCGTCGTTGTCCCTGCGTGGCTGCGAGGACCCGGCGCACATGATCGGTAGCCTGTCGGGACGCCATCGTGCGATCGGTGCGTTCCTGGCCGAGAACGTGCTGGACACGCTCGAACCTGCGCTGCTGGATTTCCTGATGGCCACCTCTGTGGCGGGACGAATCAGCGGGGATCTCGCCTCGGCGCTCGCGGACGTGCCCGACGGCCAGTCATGGCTCGAAGACGTCGAGCGCCGTGACCTTTTCCTTCGGCGGATCGACGACGAGGGTGAATGGTTCCGCTACCACCACCTGTTCGCGGAGTTCCTTCGCCGGCGCCTCGAGCGCAGTAGCCCCGAGCGTATCGCCGACCTCCACCGGCGAGCAGCCCGCTGGTTCGCGGACCGCCACTTCCTCAGTGAGGCCGTCGATCATGCCCTGGCGTCGGGCGATGAGAATCAGGCCGTCGAGTACGTCGTGAGGCACCGAACGTACCTGCTCGAGCATTCGCAGATGTCGACACTGCTGGGTCTCGTAGCCAAACTACCGCCGAATGCCGTAGCGGGCAGTGCCGCCCTCCAACTCGCAGTCGCATGGGCCAATCTCCTGCTCCATCACGTCGGTCCGGCCCGCGCCGCATTCGACCGCATCCGTCCCACCCTCGACGCGGGAAACCTGGACGCTTCCGAACGCGACAGCATCCGGGTCGAGGCATCGGTCGCGGAGGCGGCGCTCGAGATCTATGCCGACCGCACGAGCGGTGTCGAAACACTGGTCGAGGAGGCCCTCGAGAATTCGGACGCGGTGCGTCCGTGGGCGGTCACGGCGGCAGCGAACATCAAGACCTTCTGCCTGATCTACCGATTCGACTACGCCGCGGTCATGCCGCTGCAGAACTGGGCGCGGCGATATCACGCGAGCATGAGCGGTCCGTTCACGGTGATGTACGGGGCCGCGTTCGCGGGAATTGCGGCGTTCGAACAACTCGACCTGGCCGCGGCCGAACTCCATTTCGTCAACGCTGTGGAGTCCGCCCGGCGGGTGGGCGGTGCGCACTCTCACGCCTCCCGTCTCGCGGGCGCACTACTAGGTGAGTTGCGTTATGCACAGGGAGAAGTCGACGAGGCCGAACGCCTGATCGAGGAGAGCTATCAGCTCGGCTCCGAAGGGGGAGTGGTCGACTTCATGATCGCACGTTATGTGGTCGGAGCCGCCGTCAAGGCGCACCGTGGGGACCGTGCGGCCGCCGCAGAACATCTCGAGGCGGGCGCGCGGGCGGCGCAAGTGCTGGGACTGGACCGACTCCGTGCCCGAGTCGACAACGAACGTATCCTGCTGGGGCTTTCTCCTGGCGCCGGAGCGTCGTTTCCGCAGACCTTCACCGATGCATCGTCGATGGACGGGATTGCGCAGATCACCGCCCAGGTCCGGGACGACTCGGCGATTCGATTGTTGCTGAAGCGGGGGTCGAGCGCTGCAACCGAACGCGCCCTGGCGTGGGCGCGGCACTGGTACGACATGCTCGTCGGAACCGAGCGTCGTCGATCCACGTTGGCGGCGATCAGGCTTCTCGTGAGCTGTCTGATCGCCGGAGGTCGGGTCGAGGAGGCGAAGGTACGCCTCGCCGAGGCCGCGGCGGTGTGCGCGGAGCAGGGGATGGTCCGTTTCCTGCCCGACGGGGGCGTTGATGTCGTGGGCCTGCTGCGGGCGCTCCGCGACGACCAGCAGTCGGGGCGTTGGCGCGAGGAGTGGGCGGCGGTGCCTGCCGAATTCCTCCGGATCGTGTCGGCTGCCGCGGACGGGGATCCGGGTGGGCCGTCCCGGTGACGATGCCCGGACCCCTTTCTCGTGTTTCTTCACGCACTCGGCGACATCCCCGATGAAGCAGTCGCCTATATGTCATCCTCGATTGAAAGTCAATGGTTGACGGATCGGGAGTGTGCCAGGTTACATCTTAGCGGTAAGTCTTTAAGGACTTAAGTATCTGGCTTCCGAGACCGAGGACCCCGATGACACCGGTATCGACACACATGTCCAGTACCACCGAGACGATCAGTGCCAGGCTCGAACGGCTCCCATGAGCCGCTGGCACGTCAAAGCGCGCGTCATCGTCGGCGCCGTCACCTTCTTCGACGGATTCGACCAGCTGATGATCGCGTACTCCCTTCCCGTGCTGATCCCCAAATGGAATCTCACCCCGGCATCCGTCGCCTGGGTGATCGCCATCGGCGGCCTCGGCATGCTCGTCGGCGCGCTCGGCGGCGGCTGGCTCGCCGACCGCGTCGGCCGGCTGAACGTGATCATCGGATCGCTCGCGCTGTACGCGGTGATGAGCCTGGGCATGGCGTTCACCGACTCCCTGATGCTGTTCCTGATGTTCCGGTTCGTGCAGGGCATCGGCCTCGGCGCCGAAGTCCCCGTCGCGGCCACCTACATCGGCGAGATCACCAAGGCCCACAACCGCGGACGATTCGTCCTGCTGTACGAGGTGATCTTCCCGATCGGCCTGGTCGTCTCGGCGATCGTCTCCGCCTGGGTCGTACCCCGATTCGGCTACGAAATCCTGTTCGCGCTCGGCGCCGTCCCGATCCTGCTGCTCCCCGCGCTGTTCAAGCTGCCCGAATCCCCGCGATGGCTCGCCTCCCGCGGCATGCACGACGAGGCCGAGGCCGCGATGAGCCGGATCGAAACCGAGATCACCGAGCGGTACGGAAAGACGCTGCCCGAGCCCGAACCCCTCACCCCGATCGCCGCCGACACCACCCGCGGTCGCTTCCGTGAGGCGTTCCAGGGCATCTACCTGCGTCGCACGCTCATGCTCGCCGCCATCTGGGGCTGCGCCTACTTCGTCAACTACGGCATCGCATCCTGGCTGCCCACCCTCTACAGCACCGTCTTCGACGTCGGCGTCGACACCGCGCTGCACTACAGCATCTTCACGACCGTCGCCGGCCTCATCGGCTGCCTGATCGTCGCGTTCCTCATCGACAATCTCGGCCGCCGCATCTGCATCACCGCGTCGATGGTGCTGTGCGCCGCCCTGCTGTTCCTGCTCGCCGCGACCGGCACCGGATCGGCGATGTCGGTCCTGCTGTGGTCCGCCGGTGCGGCCCTGTTCGTCTTCGCCGTCAACATGGCCCTGTACGTCTACACCGCCGAGCTGTACCCCACCCGGATGCGTGCCATCGGCTGCGCGATCGGCGGAGCCGCCGGCCGGCTCGGCATCATCGTCGGACCACTGGTCGTCGGCGGCATCATGGGCGCCGGCGGAACCCTCGCGCTCGTGTTCGGAACCTTCGGCGCCGTCGCACTCGTCGGTGCGGTCGTCGTCGGCCTGTTCGCGGTCGAGACCCGCGAGAAGACCCTCGAGGAGATCTCCCAGTGACCACCACCGCAGACCTTCGTCCCGCCACGGCTGCCCACCCCCCGACCCTTGACTTCGTTCCCGTCCCCGACGAGATCGCGGTCGGCGGCACCTGGCGCCGCGCCACCGGACCGGCCTTCTCCGTCGTCGATCCCGCCGACGGCCGGGTCCTCCAGGTCGTGCACCAGGCCACCGCCGCCGACGTCGACGACGCCGTCGCCGCGGGCCGGGCAGCCGCCGCCGACCCGGCG
>NZ_JADZGH010000132.1:0-2872 GCF_015865005.1 Rhodococcus sp. CX | reverse complement strand
AGGTCAACCTGCGGGGTTCCGGTAGTGCTCGGCGAGTTCGGCCGCGCGATCCCACGGTGACCAGTCGATCGGGCGCCCCTCCAGTTGCGCTTCGAGGACCTCGAAGCCGGCGTGCCATCCGGCTCCGTGCGCGTAGGCGTCTTCCTCGTCGTCGGTGGTGTGGGTCAGCGTCAGGTAGCAACCGCCGCTGCCGTCCGGGACCAGTTCCCAGTGCAGGACGTCCGCGTCCCACATGAACTCGAGGACCCGTGCCGGGCGGACCGCGATCACAGTTCCCTGGGTGGTGTGGTCGGCGGGAACCGCGAATCGGCGGACCTGCTCATCGGTCGCGGAGAACTGCAGTTGGGCCCCGGGTTCGAGAACCAGATTCACCCGGGCCGGGAACCACGTGGCGAGTAGATCCGGGTCGGTGATCGCACGCCAGACCTGTTCCGGCGGTTGGGGGAACGCGCGTTCGAAACGCAGGGCCACCCGGCCGTCGTAGGTACGGGAAACGGTGCCGATATCCATGGGATCCTCCAAGACATGAGCCCGTGTCATCAGCGGGGTCCTGGTGTGCTGTCCCTCTATGCTGCCAGGTTTCGTCGGCTCGCGAAGTATCTCCGGCTACCCGAAAATGGATCGTCGAATTCGATCTTGCGCGCCAGCAACCGCAATGGTTGTGAAAAGTCTTGTGGCGCAACGTTTTGTACCTTCGGATACAGCGGATCGCCGAGGATGGGAATTCCGAGCGAATTCATGTGCACGCGCAGCTGGTGGGTCTTTCCGGTCCGCGGCAGCAGTCGATAGCGGGCGATCGCGCCGTCGGAGTCGAGCAGTTCGACGCGGCTGATCGCGTTGATCTCGCCGGGTACCTCCCGCGCCTGCAGCACCCCGGGGCGCTTCTCGATCCGGCTGCGGACCTCCCGCGGGAACGTGAGGCCGTCGGTGAAGGGGGCGAGCGCCTCGTATTCCTTGTGCATGCGTTGCTCCGCGAACAACGACTGGTAGGCCCGCCGCGCCCCGGCATGGACGGTGAACACCAGCACGCCGGCGGTGAGGCGGTCCAGCCGGTGAGCGGGACTCAGTTCCGGCAGATCCAGTTCCCGCCGCAGCCGCACCAGCGCGGTCTCGGTGACCCACCCGCCGCGCGGCATGGTCGCCAGAAAATGCGGTTTGTCCACTACGAGCAGATGCTCGTCGCGGTGCAGGACGTCGACGGTGAAGGGCACCGGCACCTCGGGCGGCGGGTCGCGGTACAGGAACACGAACTCGCGCGGAGCGAACGGGGAGAGGTCGGTGATCGCGGTGCCGTCACCGGTCACCACCTCGCCGAGCGCGACCTTCTCGCGCAGGCGCGCGGCATCGTGCGGAAACCGTGCCAGCAGGTACTCCAGCACCGTCGTCCATTCCCCGGCGTCGGGCAGGCGCAGCCGGGACGGGTTCAGGCCGTCGCGGACGGGGAGCGGGGCGATGGGCACATCGCCACGGTAGTGGCCCTGCCGGTGCCGGTCGCCGAGAGCGGCGGACGATCGGGTCCCAACTGCGACATTTCGGTTTCCCGCGGGTCACGGATCGGTACTGAGCGAGAGGAATGGAGACCGTGACGATACGCTGAGACGCCGGTAACAGATATGTAAGAGTGACCGACAGACATCCAGGCGCCTCTACCGGGGGGCGCCGTGGCCTGCCGCTGTGACGCGAGTGTGGCCGGTGTCCGCTACGGGACACACAGACACACAGGGGAGCTTGGTGTGACAACTTCTTCGATGACCACGAGGCGGCCGAGGGGGGTGCGCGCGCTGGTCCGGATGCTGGTGGCGGCCGTCATCCTGCCGCTCGCCGTTGCGTTCGTCGGCGTCGGGACGGCCTCCGCCGACCCGTACAGCCGCTTCACCGAGGACTGGGTACCCGCGCCCGGGGGCGTCGGACAGATCAAGGTCCGCATCTGGTTCGCGAACAACGGCAGCAACAAGGCCGTCTACCTGCTCGACGGCCTCCGCGCCACCGACGACGTCAGCGGCTGGGAGCACGAGACCAACGCCGCCTGGCTGGCCGACAACGGCATCAACGTCGTCATGCCGGTCGGTGGCCAGTCCAGCTTCTACGCCGACTGGTACAGCCCCAGCAACCTCAACGGGCAGCCCTACACGTACAAGTGGGAGAGCTTCCTCACCCAGAACCTGCCCGACCACCTGTCGCGGTACGGCATCAGCCGCAGCAGCAACGCGGTCGTCGGCCTGTCGATGGGCGGCAACGCGGCGCTGATCCTCGCCGCCTACCACCGCGACCAGTTCACCTTCGCCGGGTCGATGTCCGGCTACCTGAACCTCTCGGCGCCCGGCATGCGCGAGGCGATCCGGGTCGCGATGCTCGACGCCGGCGGCTACAACGCCGACGCGATGTGGGGACCGCCGTGGAACCCCGCGTGGCTGCGTCACGACCCGTTCGTCGCCGCACCGCAGTTGCGCGGCCTGCCGATGTGGATCTCCGCGGCCGGCGGCGTCCCCGGCGAGCACGACAATCCGAACTCCCTGATCGGGGTGTTCAACACGGGCAATGCGATGGGTCTCGAGACTCTGGCGCGCGCCCAGAACCGGGCCTTCCAGGTTCGTCTCGCGACCCTGGGTATCGACACGGCGCACTTCTCGTTCCCGATCCAGGGCACCCATACGTGGGGTTACTGGCAGGACGAGCTGTGGGCGATGCTGCCGATGATGAAGAACGCGATTGGCGCCTGAGGTTCCGTCGCTGCGTGGCCGCACCTTCGTGGTGACCGGGGCCACCAGCGGCGTGGGGGAGGCCACCGCCCGGGCACTCGGGGCGGCAGGGGGGCAGGTGGTGCTCGCCGGCCGCAACGTGGCGAAAGGGCAGGAGATCGCCGGACAGATCG
>NZ_JADZGH010000131.1:586-10506 GCF_015865005.1 Rhodococcus sp. CX | reverse complement strand
CCTCACGTCGGGGGAGTTTGCCGTGAGTACGGTGCGGTTCGTGCGCAGGGCCCGTCGGGAGGCGCCGCGCATCCCGGGCGGTGAGGTGAGTCTGCAAGCGCCACCGGAGATTCCACGCGCGACCCCGGGCAACCTGCTGATGAAGTTGCTGCCGCTGGTGATGATCGCCGCGATGATCGGCATGGTCGCGTTGATGTTCACCTCCGGGATGGCCCGCAACCCGATGTCGCTGATCTTCCCCGTCATGATGATGGTGTCGGTGCTCGGGATGCTCGCCGGCGGCGGTCGTGGGGGTGGGGCGCGCAGCGCGGAGGCGAACGAGGATCGCAAGGACTATCTGCGGTACCTCGATCAGTTGCGCCGAGACGTGACCGACACCGGTGACCGGCAGCGCCGGGCACTCGAGTGGTCACACCCGGACCCGGCGCTGGCCTGGACCCTCGCCGGAACGGTGCGCATGTGGGAACGGCGGGTGACGGATGCGGACTACTGCCATGTGCGCGTCGGCCTCGGCGGTCAACGACTCGCGACACGACTGATCCCGCCCGAGACCGGTCCGGTCGAGGACCTCGAACCGATTGCGGCTGTGTCGTTGCGCCGGTTCGTGCGCACCCATTCGGTGGTGGCCGCGTTGCCGACCGCGGTGTCGTTGCGGGGTTTCCCCGTGGTCGCGATCGACGGTGACCGGGATGCCGCGCGACGGCTCACCCGCGCGATGCTGGTGCAGCTGTGCACCTTTCACGGACCGGATGTGCTGCAGGTCACGGTGGTGTGCGGTCCCGACACCGCGGCGGAGTGGGAATGGGTGAAATGGCTTCCCCACGCCCAGCATCCGGAGATGCGCGACGGAGCGGGAAGCGCACGGACCGTGTTCGGCTCGATGCTCGAGCTCGAGACGGTCTTCGGACCGCAGCTGGCGATGCGCGGCCGTTTCGCGCGCAACGCCCCCGCGGTGGAGGGCGTGCCGCAGATCGTCGTCGTGGTCGACGGCGGCGTCCACGGGTCCGGTTCCGGTGTCTTCGACGACGGCGGGATCGATTCGGTCGTGGTGCTCGATCTGTGCCGGTTCGTGCCTCGGCTCGCCGCGACCCGGGGACTTCAATTGGTCATCGACGGCAGCGAGTCGGACGGCACGGAATCGGACGGCGGGAATCTGGGTGCTCGGGCGGGCAGCACGGTGGAGGCGTTCGCGCGGGCGGACGGACTGAGCGTCGCACAGGCGCAGACCATGGCCCGGCGTCTGGCTCCCTACCGCATCTCCGCGGTGACGGCCGGTGACAACGGAGGTGGCGACGAACGGCCGTCGACCTGGCAGGACCTGCTCGGTCTCGGCGATCCGGCGCAGTTCGACCCCGCCCGGGCCTGGGTGCCGCGGCGGGGCCGGGACCGGCTGCGGGTCCCCATCGGTGTGGGTGTCGACGGCGCCCCGGTCGAACTGGATCTGAAGGAAGCCGCGGAGAACGGCATGGGGCCGCACGGATTGTGCATCGGGGCCACGGGCTCCGGAAAATCGGAGTTTCTGCGAACACTCGTGCTGGGCCTGATCGCGACGCACGCACCCGACGCGTTGAACCTCGTGCTCGTCGACTTCAAGGGCGGCGCCACGTTCCTCGGTCTGGACCGGGCACCGCACGTGGCCGCCGTCATCACCAACCTCGCCGACGAACTGGCGATGGTGGACCGGATGAAGGACGCCCTCGAGGGTGAGATGAATCGCAGGCAGGAATTGCTCCGCGCAGCAGGCAATTTCGCGAACGTGGGGGACTACGAGCGGGCGCGGGCGTCGGGTGCGCCGCTGGCGCCGCTTCCCGCGCTGTTCATCGTCGTCGACGAGTTCTCCGAATTGCTCACCCAGCAACCGGATTTCGCCGATCTGTTCGCCGCCATCGGCCGGCTCGGCCGGTCGCTGCACATGCACCTGCTGCTCGCCAGCCAGCGCCTCGACGAGGGTAGGTTGCGCGGTCTCGACAGTCATCTGTCCTACCGGATCGGACTGAAGACCTTCTCGGCGAACGAATCCCGCAGTGTGCTCGGTGTGCCGGACGCCTACCACCTGCCGTCGTCGCCGGGTGCCGGTTATCTCAAGTGCGATTCCGCGGAGATCGTGCGGTTCGCCGCGGCCTACGTCTCCGGCCCCTACGAACCCGGCCGCGCCGCGCACCGGAACCCGGGCACCCGCGGACCCGGTGCGGCCCGGCCCCGGCTGTTCACGGCGCGGGAGGTGCCCACCGAGCTGCCCCCGCCGATGCCGGTCCCCGACGCGACCGTCCCGGACGCGGTGCCGGACGGCCGCACGGTGCTCGACGTTCTCGTCGACCGGGTCCACGGCCACGGCCTGCCCGCGCACGAGGTGTGGCTGCCGCCGCTCGACGAGTCACCGAGTCTCGACCGGATCGTGCCGCGGTCGCTGCTCACCGGTGAGACGCTGCGGCACGCCACCCTGCGCACCCCGATCGGCATCGTGGACCGGCCCTTCGACCAGCGCCGGGACCCCCTCGTCGTCGACCTGGCGGGCGCGGCGGGCAACGCCGTGGTGGTCGGTGGCCCCCGCTCCGGGAAATCGACGATGCTGCGCACCCTGATCATGTCGATGGCGATGACCCACACCGCCGAACAGGTCCAGTTCTACTGCCTGGACTTCGGTGGCGGCACACTCGCCGGGCTGGCGGGACTGCCGCACGTCGGCTCGGTCGCGGGCCGGCTCGACGCCGACCGGGTGCGCCGCACCGTCGCGGAGATGACCGGCTTGCTGCGGCGCCGCGAACGGATCTTCGCCGAATGGGGGATCGAGTCGATGGCGCAGCTGCGCCGGCTGCGCGGCGACCGGCTCGTGGACACGTCCGCAGACCCCTTCGGCGACGTCTTCCTCGTCATCGACGGGTGGCCCAGCATCCGGAACGATTTCGAAGCCCTCGAGCATCCGATCGGCATCCTCGCGGCGCAGGGCCTGTCCTACGGGATCCACGTCGTGGTCACCGCTCCACGCTGGGGGGATGTGCGGCCCGCTATGCGCGACCACCTCGGTACCCGCCTCGAACTGCGCCTCGGTGATCCGGCGGATTCGGAATTCGGCCGGAAGAAGGCGGAGACCGTCCCGGCGAACCGGCCCGGACGCGGCATCGACCGCGAGGGACTGCACGTGCTCTCGGCGCTGCCCCGCGTCGACGGCGGTTCCGATGCGGACGACCTCGGGGCGGCGGTGGCCGCCGCTGTGGACGCGATCGCGACGGCGACGCCGGGCCGTCCGGCACCGCCGGTGCGGATGCTGCCGGAACTCGTCGAACACCGGGCGCTGCTCGCCGCACTTCCGGCCGGCACCCCCGCGTCGGCACACGCGCCGACGGCGGAGCGGCTGCGGGTCCCGATCGGAATCGACGAGGCGGAGCTCGCGCCGGTGTGGCTCGACTTCGCGGAGAACCCCCACCTGCTGGTGTTCGGGGACTCCGGCTGCGGCAAGACCGCGCTGCTGCGGGGGATCTGCCGGGGCCTCATGGAATCGAACACCGGCGCCCAGGCCCGCATCATCGTCGGCGACTACCGGCGCACCATGCTCGGTGTCGTCGAAGGCGATCATCTCGGGGGATACGCGCCGTCCGCGGCGGTGCTCGCCGCGATGGCCCGGGACCTGGCCGCGGTGTTCGAGAAGCGGCTGCCCGGCCCGGACACCACCCAGCAGCAGCTGCGGGACCGATCGTGGTGGACGGGGCCGGAGGTCTTCGTCGTCGTCGACGACTACGACATGGTCGCCACCTCGGGCCAGAATCCGCTGGCGCCGCTGGTCGAGTACCTGCCGCACGGGAAGGACATCGGTCTGCACCTCGTGATCGCCCGCCGCTCCGGCGGCGCGGGACGTGCGCTGTTCGAACCGGTGATCGGGCGGCTGCGCGAGCTGTCGTCGGCGGGTCTGATCATGAGCGGAAACCGCGACGAAGGAGCACTTCTCGGCGCGATCCGGCCGAGCCGGATGCCGCCGGGACGGGGCATCATGGTGCAGCGCAGCGGCGAATCGCTCGTCCAGGTCGCGTGGGTCCCCGAACAGTGAGCCAACCCGACACGCTTGGCCTGCTCCTGGCGCCCGGCCGGGTCTTCGCGCGGTGGGCGGACGTCACGCTCGACTGTCCCGCGCTCGCCGCGGACATCGGCGGCGGATTCGTGTTCGCGGAAGCGGCCGCGCGCCGCCCGTCCGAGACCCACCTCGACGTCGTCGCCCGGATCGGGGACCGGCCCGGCACCGAGGACGGCCCCGACCTGACCGGCGCACTGATCGGGCTGGTGCAGTACGCGGCGGCCGCGGTCTCCGCGCCCCCGGACGCGGGCACCGTCACGATGGTGTATCCGACTCGATGGAGCGAACGGCGCCGCGAGATCGCCCACACCGCAGCGCGAAACGTCGCCCGCAACGCCGTCCTCACCGCGGCGGCGGTCGCGGCGCGGCAGGCGGTGACCGCGTCGGCGGTGGAACGCTGTGTCGTCGTCGAGGTGGCGGACGGCGAGATCACCGCGTCGCTGCTCGGAGCGGCCCCGGCGTCGGACATGACGCCGCCCGTCGACCGCACCGCGGTGGACAGCCACCTCGGCGCCACGGATCTGGACACCGCGCACGGTTTCGCGCGCTTCGAGGAACTGATCGGCTCCGTCGCCGGTCCCGTCGATCCGGACGTCCTGATCGTCGCGGGTGTTCCGGGTGAACCGTCCGGCGCAGCGCTGTGCGAGCAGATCCGCGAGCGGCTCGGCCGCGGCATCCGGGTCGTGCCGGTCGCCGCGTCGGAGATGCTCGCCGCTCTCACGGCCCCGCCCGCCGCGGACGTCCCGGTGTCCACCGTCCCGACGACGGCGCAGTGGCTGGCCGATGTGCGCGCGGCGGAACCGCCACCGCGTCCGCCGGTGCGAGGGTGGTGGGTTCTCGCCGCCGCCGTCGCGACCGTCGCTGTGGCCTGTGGGGTGCTCCTCGGGCGCGACGCGGGAACGATCGCTCCACCGGAGACCGACGCGGTCGCGGAGGAGGCCGGGAGCGCGGTGCCGACCGCGGCGGTGCCGTCGACGCGCGCGCCGTCGACCCGATTCGAACTGGGTCCGGTGCGCATCGAGTTACCCGAGCAGTGGCGGCTCCGGGACATCGGCGACACTGGCGGTGCACGCACCGGCGGCGGACGCAGCGAACTCGTTCCCGGCGGCGGCGAGGACCGGCGGATCGTGGTGGTGCACAGCCGACTCCGGGACGGCATGGACGAGGCCGCGGTCGCTGCCGTGCTCGAACGCCGGGCTGCCGAACGCGGCGGGATCATCCGTGACCTCGACACCGACACCACCTTCGGGGACCGGTCGGTCATCGCCTACACCGAAGTGCCCGAAGAGTTCTCGACGGTGCGCTGGTTCGTGGTCGTCGACCGTGGATGGCAGGTCGCGGTGGGCTGCCAGTTCCTGGTGGGGGAGTGGGCCGGGATCGGCAAGGAATGCGAGCAGGCCGTCCACACACTCGCGGTCGAGTAGCGCCGGAACATCCGGCCCGACGAGTTTTCGGTTCGAGGGGAACCGATCGGACACAGGTGACGTCGAACCAGGTGTAGGGCGCAATCCGGCCCGGACCGCAGGGGGAACCGGGTCCGGTCGCGGCGCGGAGAACGAGGAGGGGAAACGGAAATGTCCGATGTGCAGGACGGTGGGAAGGGCGGTCAGCAGGTTGTCGCCGATGTCGCGGAGATGCTGGGCGCGGCGCAGCAGATCGACAACTCGCGCGAGGTCCTCGGCGACATTCTCGCCCAGCTCAAGACGATCGTCGGGCGGTCCGGCGACGTGTGGGGCGGCGACTCGCAGGAGATGTTCGGGATCGTGATGGCGGACTGGGACAAGGCTTCCCGGAACATGAACGATGCGCTCGAGGAGATCGCCGCCGGTATCCGGACCAACGGGCACTCGTACGAGCAGGCGGTCGAGGAGCAGGCACGCGCGATCGCCGACGTCGGCAGCACCCTCAAGGGCAGCTACACCTGATCGCCACCGCGCGCAGAGTTCGGATCGACAGGGCAGTTCGGATCAACTGAGGCAGGGAGAACAGGACCGTGGTCAAACAGATCAGGCAGGAATTCGCGGGTGTCCATCAGGTGTACAAGGACCTCACCGCGCTGCAGGGCGCGATGAACGACGAGCTCGACACCGTCGGAACGACGGCCGAGCGGTTCGTGCAGACCTGGGACGGCACCGCCCAGGAGGAGTACTACAAGTCGCAGACCAAGTGGAACACCGCTGCCTTCGAGCTGAACTTCATTCTCGGGCAGATCGGCGCGTCGGTCGCGACCGGCAACCGGAACATGGTCGATCTCGAAGACGGGCTCACCCGCCAGTGGGGTTCGAGGTGATGCCGCTGGCCGTGTGACACATCCGTGTGGGCCGCGGCGTCCCGGTGGTGGAGAGGCTGCCGGGGCGTCGCGGTTCCGTGCGCTTGCCCGACGGCCGGTTTTGACCGCCGTGTGGCCGGACCGGTATCGTGTCCGTTTGGCGTGTCGTGCGCTGCCGTGGCCTCGTGCCCGGTGGACGTCGCTTCTCGGGTCTCAACTGGCCGCCGAGGGTGATCATCGGCGATGCGCGGGCCAGCAGCGAAACGATAGACGAGGAAGATCTGTGTCTACGTACACACCGAAGGCCGGCGACGTGACCCGCCAGTGGCACGTCATCGACGCCACTGACGTGGTGCTCGGCCGCCTCGCGGTGCAGGCGGCGAACCTGCTCCGCGGCAAGCACAAGCCCACTTTTGCTCCGCATGTCGACGGCGGTGACTTCGTCGTCATCATCAACGCCGACAAGGTTGCCATCTCCGGCAACAAGCGGACCGACAAGTTCCTCTACCACCACTCGGGCCACCCGGGTGGTCTCCGTGCGCGTTCGGTGGGCGAGGTTCTCGACAAGAACCCCGACCGCCTCGTGGAGAAGGCCGTCACCGGCATGCTCCCGAAGAACAAGCTCGGCCGCGCCATCGCGAAGAAGCTGAAGGTCTACGCGGGCCCGAACCACCCGCACGCCGCGCAGCAGCCGGTTCCGTTCGAGATCAAGCAGGTGGCCCAGTGACTGAGCAGAACGTGAACGAAGAGTACGGCGACGACTCGGTCGAGAACGTGGTCGAGGAGTACGCGGTCGACGAGGTCGCCGCTGCGCCCGCCCCGATCGTGCTCGACCGTCCGGTCCAGACCGTCGGCCGCCGCAAGGAGGCCGTCGTCCGCGTCCGCCTCGTGCCCGGCTCCGGCAACTTCGTGCTCAACGGCCGCACCATCGAGGACTACTTCCCGAACAAGGTGCACCAGCAGCTCGTGAAGTCCCCGCTGGTCACCGTCGAGCGCACCGAGTCGTTCGACATCCACGCTCGCCTCACCGGCGGCGGCCCGTCCGGCCAGGCCGGCGCGCTGCGTCTCGCCATCGCGCGTGCGCTGATCGAGGTCTCGCCCGAGGATCGTCCGGCTCTCAAGCGCGCCGGCTTCCTCACGCGTGACGCCCGCGCCACCGAGCGCAAGAAGTACGGCCTGAAGAAGGCCCGCAAGGCACCTCAGTACTCCAAGCGCTGATGTGTTGCCGACGCTGACCCCGTGGTCGGCCTCGGCACCTGTTCGACCACGAGAGCAGGCGCCGGTAGAGAACTACTACCGGACGCCTGCTCTTGTGCATTCCCGCCCTGTTCGCTCGGGCGGTTCTCCCCGGCGGGGGCTCGCCGGATCTACGACACGAGAGGTTGTCCATGGGGCGGTTGTTCGGTACCGACGGTGTTCGCGGTCTTGCGAACGCGAAGTTGACGGTGGAACTCGCCGTCCGGATCGCAGGTGCCGCGGCCGCGGTGCTCGCGGCCGGTACCGACGGGCGCAGACCGGTCGCGGTCGTGGGCCGGGACCCCCGCGCGAGCGGCGAGATGCTGGACGCGGCCGTGACCGCGGGCCTGACCGCCGCCGGTGTCGACGTGCTGTCGGTCGGGGTGCTGCCGACCCCCGCGGTCGCCTACCTGACCGACGCCTACACCGCCGACCTCGGGGTGATGATCTCCGCGTCGCACAATCCCATGCCGGACAACGGCATCAAGATCTTCGCGGCCGGTGGCCACAAACTCGAAGACGCCGTCGAGGACCGTATCGAGGCGCTGCTGCACGGCGAGCAGACGCCCGAGCGGCCCACCGGTGCCGGCATCGGACGGGTCCGCGTCGCCACCGACGCGACCGCCCGCTACCTCGAACATCTGGCCGGCGCGACCACGGCCCCGCTCGCGGGCCTGAAGGTCGTCGTCGACTGCGCCCACGGCGCGGCCTCCCGGGTCGCTCCTGCCGCCTACGCCGCCGCCGGTGCGACGGTCATCGCGATAGGTGCGGAACCGGACGGCCTCAACATCAACGACAACTGCGGATCCACGCACCTCGACGCGTTGCAGAAGGCCGTCGTCGAGCACGGCGCCGACCTCGGGCTCGCGCACGACGGGGACGCCGACCGCTGCCTGGCCGTCGACGCCGCCGGGTCGATCGTCGACGGTGACGCGATCATGGCGATCCTCGCGCTGGCGATGCGCGCCAGCGGGGAACTGCACGAGAACACACTGGTCGCGACGGTGATGAGCAACCTCGGTCTGCACCTGGCGATGCGGGAGGCCGGTATCACGGTCGTGACCGCCGGGGTCGGTGACCGTTATGTCCTCGAGGAACTGCGGCGGGGCTCGTTCAGCCTCGGCGGCGAACAGTCCGGCCACATCGTCTTCCCGTCCCACGGCACGACCGGTGACGGGGTGCTGACCGGTCTGCGATTGATGGAGCGCATGGCGATCACGGGCTCGACGCTCGCCGACCTCGCGTCGGTGATGCGGACCCTGCCCCAGGTACTGATCAATGTGCCCGTCTCCGACAAGACGGCGGTCGCGGGCCACCCCGCCGTCGTCGAGGCTGTTGCCGCAGCCGAGCACGAACTCGGCGACACCGGCCGGGTGCTGCTGCGTCCGTCGGGTACCGAACAGCTCGTGCGCGTCATGGTCGAGGCGGCCGACGACACCGTGGCGCGGGTCCTCGCCGATCGTCTGGCCGACGCGGTCGCCGCAGTCTGAGTCGTTCCATCCCGAGCGGAACCGACGATCCCGCGCCTGCGTCCAATCCCTACGACGGCCCTGCCACGGTGGCGGTGCCGCGGGGGAGGTGCGCGTGGGGCACGGGAGAACGAACGCCGACGGCGTGCGAGTGGACGTGTCGGAGGTACGTGCGATCGCGGCTGGTCTCGGTCGCGCGGTGGCCGGCACCGAGCGGCAGTGGCAGCGTGCGCTGGGGGGACTCTGCTTCGATGCGGGTGCCGCGGGCCCGGGTTATCGCGGTCGCGGGGATGCGGTGGACGCGGGCTACCGTCGGCTGCGCCGGGTGCTCGAGGCGTGGTCCGACGAAGCGACCGGCGTCGCCGACCTCCTGGGTCGTACCGCCGACGGCTACGGGTACGAGCTGGATCGGCAGGTGACTGCGCTCGCCGAAATCGACGCCGACGTGCGAGGCCCGCGGTGAGCGGTCCCACCGGTATCGACGACCTGCTCGACGCCGGTGCCGTCGGTCTCCGGTTCTTCGCCGAGTTCCTGCCGCGCGCACATCGGATCGGTGCGGCGTCGACCGTCACGATGTCCGATCTGACGGACCGATACGAGGCGCAACGCGGACTCGACGTCGCGCGGCTCGCGTCCGACGCCGACGCCGTGCGCACGGTGTGGTCGGTACTCGGCACGGGCGTCGACGAGCAACGCGATCGGCTCGCGTCGGTGCCGGCGGTGTGGGAGGGCGGCGCGTCGTGCTCCGCGTCCGACCCGCTCGCCGCCCACCTCGAACGGTCACGACGGCTGCACGACACGGTCGGTGCCCTCGCGGACACGCTGGCCGCGGCGGCGAGCGCGATCGGCGTGATCGTCGACGAAAAATCGAGGGCTGCAG
>NZ_JADZGH010000131.1:0-576 GCF_015865005.1 Rhodococcus sp. CX | reverse complement strand
GTCGACGCGGTACTCGCAGGGGCATCGGGTGCGGCCACCGGCCCCACCGGCGAACAGCTCGCCCGCTGGTCCACCGGCCTCGCCGAAGGGGATTCCGCGGCGGTCGCGCAGTGGTGCAGCCAATGGTTGAACGAGGTGTTCGTTCCGGGAGTCGAGACCGCGGCCGCCGTGTTCGCCTGCCTGTGCGACGACGCCGACCGCGCGATCGGTGCGGTGTTCGACGAACTGGCCCGTGCGTTCGATGATCTCGACGAGCACCGGTTCCCCGGAGTCGGCACGGACCTGTCGTCGGCCGGCGGCAGCGCCTCCGAAGCCCGCGGCGCCCCTGAAACCCGCAGCGCCCCGGAAACCCGCGACATCGTGCCTGCCTGGGGATCGCCCGGCGCTACACCGGCCGACATGCTGCGGGCCGGGGTGTCGCTGGTCGAATCGGGTCTCGAACTGGCCACGGCGGTCGGGGAGTTGACCGGGGCCGTCGTGGAGCTTGCGACGGCTGTCGTCGAGGCAGTGACAGAGAGGGCCGAGGCAGCGACCGACAGGGTCGAGGCAGCGGCGGCCGAAGTCCCGGACCGCGCG
>NZ_JADZGH010000130.1:56256-56464 GCF_015865005.1 Rhodococcus sp. CX | reverse complement strand
GGTCGGGGTGTTCGCGGCCGCGCTGGCCGCCCAGGTCGGTGAGGGAGGCCGGGTCGAGTCGGTCGAGTTGTCGCGCAGTGCGATCGACGACGGTGCTCTCGCCCTCGCCGACCTGCCGCAGGTGCGGTTCCACCACGGGCGGGTCGAACGGGTGGCCGCGGAGCTGCCGCGTCCCGAAGTGGTGGTGCTGGATCCGCCGCGCGCGGGC
>NZ_JADZGH010000130.1:43483-56081 GCF_015865005.1 Rhodococcus sp. CX | reverse complement strand
ACGATCACCTCGGCGGGGCCGCAGCGGATCGTGCACATCGGATGCGATGCCGCGTCGTTCGGTCGCGACGTAGGCCTGTATCGATCGCACGGTTTCGAACTCGCCGATCTGCGGGTCTTCGCGGCGTTCCCGTCGACGCATCACGTGGAGTGCCTGGCGCTGTTCACGCGCTGACCGTCGTCCGACAATCCCGCACGGTGGCCCGTGCCGGGATTTGTCCGTTTTAGGGCTAATTGCTTGCAGCAATCAACTAACGTATAGTTGCATGACGCAAGCAATTGATTCGAACGGAGTAGACGGATGGCGGTTCCCACGGACACGGCAAGCGCCCTGGTCGACGTGATCTTCATGCTCGGCCGCACGGTCCGGACCGCACTGTCGCAGATCGACGAGGAAGCGCTGCCCGCCGCGTTGGTGGGGGTTCTCTTCCTGTTGTGGCGCTCCGGCGAATGCCGGCAGAACGAACTCGCCAGCGAGATGTGTGTGAGCCAGTCCGCCTTGAGCCGCCAGATCGGGGAGCTCGTCGAGCGGGGCTACATCGACCGGCATCCCGACCCGGACGACAAACGCGCCCACCGGGTGCGGGTGTCCGACACCGGTGTCGAGCTGCTGCGCGGGGTCCGGGACCGCCGCGCCGCGCGGCTGAAGGACGCACTCGCCGGCTGGGACGAAGCCGAGATGGACGACGCACTGCGGGTACTCGGCCGCCTCAACGACACGCTCGCACCCGTTCTCACCGATAACGCACGAAGGACCGCCTGATGACGCAAACGACACACGGAGCACCGGGGACACACCCGGGTGACTCGATGACACACCGGGAGATCCTCGAAGCCCTCGCCGGCCTTCTCGCCGCACTGTTCACCGCGATGCTCAGCAGCACCATCGTCGCGACGGCGCTGCCCACCATCATCGGCGACCTGCAGGGCAGCCAGACCCAGTACGCGTGGGTCATCACCACCGCCCTGCTTGCGAACGCCGCCAGCACCCCGATCTGGGGGAAGCTCGCCGACCTGTTCAACAAGAAGACGCTCGTGCAGTCCGCGATCGTCATCTTCGTCGCCGGTTCGCTGCTCGCCGGTGTCGCCCACAACGTGCCGGTGCTGCTCGCCGCCCGCGTCATCCAGGGCCTGGGCATGGGCGGTCTGACCGCGCTCGTCGTCGCGATCATCGGCACGATCATCTCGCCGCGCAACCGTGGCCGGTACTCCGGCTACATGGGTGCCGTCATGGCGGTGGCGATGTCCGGCGGTCCGATCCTCGGCGGCGTCATCGTCGACAGCCCCCTCGGCTGGCGCTGGTGCTTCTACGCGTGCGTGCCGATTGCGATGATCTCCCTGGTTCTGCTGCAGCGCACCCTGCACATCCCCACGGAACGCAAGAGCGACGTGCGCATCGACTGGCTCGGCGCGACCCTGCTCACCGCCGGCGTCAGTGTGCTGCTGGTCTGGGTCTCGTTCGCGGGCTCGAGCTTCGAGTGGCTCTCCACCGAATCGGCCCTGTACGTGATCGCCGGCGTCGCACTGCTCGTCGCCACCGTGATCGTCGAGTCCAAGGTCGCCGATCCGGTCGTTCCGCTGAAGATCATCACCGAACGCACCACCGGGCTGGCGGTCATCGCCTCCGTCGCCGTCGGTATCGGCCTGTTCGGTGCCACGACCTTCCTGGGTCAGTACTTCCAGACCGCGCGCGGCTTCAGCCCCACCGAGGCCGGCGTGCTGACCATCCCGATGGTCGCGGGCATGCTCGTCTCGTCGGTCGTCTCCGGTCAGCTGATCACTCGCTTCGGTGAGTGGAAGGCCTTCCTCATCGGAGGTGCCGTCCTGCAGTTCGCCGGCTTCGCGCTCCTGGGCACGATCGATCACGCCACCTCGCTGTGGCTGATCGGGGTGTACATCGCGATCGTGGGCCTCGGCACCGGCATGCTCATGCAGAACCTGGTGCTCGCCGTGCAGAACACCGTCAGCGTCCGCAACATCGGTGCGGCCAGCAGCTCGGTCGCGTTCTTCCGCACCTTCGGCGGTGCGATCGGCGTGTCCGTCCTCGGCTCCATTCTGGCCAGCCGGGTCGCCACCCTGTCGGCCGAGGGCTTCGCGAAGATGGGCATCGAGACCGGTTCGGGCGCCGGCGGCGGCAACCTCGACCTGGGCGCTCTGCCGGAGCCGGTCGCGGCGATCATCCGCGGCGCCTACGGGGACGCCACCGGCCTGCTGTTCCTGGTCGCCGCTGCCTTCGCGGTCGTGACTCTCGTCGCGGTGGTCCTCATCCCGAAGCGGCAGCTGCGCACCACCATCGACATGGTGCCGGAGGACAAGGAACCCGTCGCGGTGTCCTGATCCGCCGTCACGACAACCGCATCGAACGCCGTGCACTCCTGGTGCACGGCGTTCGGTCTGTGCGGAGCCGGGTGAACGATCCGTGGGCCTTTCTGTGAGGAACCTCACGATGGTCCCGCCGGTGAGGTCATAACCTCATGTGAGACCCGCCGTGAGGCCGGTGTGTGGGCGGAAGTGCTTCCGGTGCTCCGTAGACTGAGTGGAACTGCTCGCGCGCCACCGCGTGAGTCGAGCCGGAGGGAGCAAAACCAGTTGGGTGTCCTTTCCCGCATCCAGTCGCCCGACGACGTGCGGCGGCTCACGCCTGCCGAGGTCAAGGAGCTCGCCGGTGAGATCCGGCGGTTCCTCGTCGAGAAGGTTTCCGCGACCGGTGGTCACCTCGGCCCGAACCTCGGTGTCGTCGAACTGACCCTCGCCCTGCACCGCACCTTCGATTCGCCGCACGACCCGATCCTGTTCGACACCGGCCACCAGGCCTACGTCCACAAGATCCTCACCGGTCGCGCCGACGGATTCGACACGCTGCGCCAGAAGGGTGGCCTGTCGGGCTACCCCTGCCGCGCCGAGAGCGAACACGACTGGATCGAGTCCTCGCACGCGTCGGCGGCCCTGTCCTATGCGGACGGTCTCGCCAAGGCGTACGCACTCACCGGGCAGCGCGACCGGACCGTCGTCGCGGTCGTCGGCGACGGCGCCCTCACCGGTGGCATGTGCTGGGAAGCGCTCAACAACATCGCCGCCGGTAAGGATCGGTCGGTGGTCATCGTCGTCAACGACAACGGACGCTCCTATGCGCCGACCATCGGTGGTCTCGCCGACCACCTGGCGGCGCTGCGGATGCAGCCGGGCTACGAGAAACTTCTCGACAACGGCCGGCGCTTCGTGAAGAAGCTGCCGTGGGTCGGTCCGGCCGCCTACTCGGTGCTGCACGGGATGAAGGCCGGCATCAAGGATGCGATCAGCCCGCAGGTGATGTTCACGGATCTGGGCATCAAGTACCTCGGTCCCGTCGACGGGCACGACGAACCCGCCCTCGAGGGGGCCCTGCGCCGCGCCAAGGCGTACGGCGGACCGGTCCTCGTGCACGCGGTCACCCGGAAGGGCGCCGGCTACGCTCCGGCCGAGAACCATCTGGCCGACCAGATGCACGCGACCGGCGTCATGGATCCCCGCACCGGCCGGTCCACGTCGTCGACGTCGGTGCCGGACTGGACGTCGGTGTTCTCCGACGAACTCATCGCGCAGGCACAGGATCGGGACGACATCGTGGCGATCACCGCCGCTATGGCCGGGCCGACCGGGCTCGCCAAGTTCGGTGAACGGTTCCCGGACCGGATGTTCGACGTCGGAATCGCCGAGCAGCATGCGGTCACCTCCGCGGCGGGCCTGGCGCTGGGCGGCCTGCACCCGGTGGTCGCGGTGTACTCGACGTTCCTCAACCGCGCGTTCGATCAGTTGCTCATGGACGTGGCCCTGCACAAGCTGCCGGTCACCCTCGTGCTCGACCGGGCGGGTATCACCGGCTCCGACGGCGCCAGCCACAACGGCATGTGGGACTTCTCGCTGCTGGGAATCGTGCCCGGCATCCGCGTGGCCGCACCGCGTGACGGCGCGACCCTGCGCGAGGAACTCGGCGAGGCGCTCGCGGTCGACGACGGCCCGACCGCGCTGCGGTTCCCGAAGGGAGCGGTGGGCGAGGACATTCCGGCGCTCGAACGTCTCGACGGAACGGTCGACGTGCTGCGGATGCCGGACGGGCGCAGCGGCGACGTGCTGCTCGTTGCCGTCGGCGCGTTCGCCGGTCTGGCACTCGAGACCGCCGAACGCCTCGCGCAGCAGGGCATCACCGCAGCAGTCGTCGACCCGCGGTGGGTGCTGCCGGTCCCGGCCGCGGTGACCGAACTCGCCCGCAATTTCCGGGTCGTGGTGACCGTGGAGGACAGCGGCGTGCACGGAGGTGTCGGATCCGCGGTCGCGGCTGCGCTCAGCGACGCCGACGTCGACGTGCCCACCCGCGAACTGGGTGTGCCGCAACGGTTCCTCGAGCATGCCTCGCGCGGTCAGATCCACCAGGAACTCGGGTTGACCGCGCAGGACGTGGCCCGTCGCATCACCGGATGGGTCGCGGGACTCGACTCCGCCGACGCGGCGGAATCGGTCGAGGAACGCAACCGCGGCGTCGGCTGACCCACTGCTCCGCCGCCTCCGAATACGCCACCGCTCGTGCGTGTTTTCGGTAGCGGGCGCTACCGGAACCACGCACGAGCGCGGGGGGCTGCCGACCCGTCGCGCAGTGCTGCGTCAGGTGTGCATCTCCTCGAGTTCCATGCCCTTCGTCTCCGGGATCTTCGCCTTCACGAAGAAGAACGACAGCAGCGCGAAGAACGCGAACAGGCTGTAGAGGAACCACAACCCGACCGTGCCCGTCAGAGGCGGGAACGCCAGGGTGACAGTGAAATTCGCCAGCCAGTTCGCGGCCGTGCTCAAACCCAGAGCGACGGCGCGCATCCGGTTGGGGAACATCTCGCCGAGCATCACCCACATGATCGGGCCCCATGTCGCGGCGAAGAACACCACGAACATGTTGGCGCCCACGAGCGCGACCGGACCCCACGGGCTGGGCAGCTCGACGTTCTCGCCTTCGCCGATCGCCTGCGAGAAGGCGACGGCCGCGAGCACCAGGCTCACGAACATCCCGATCGAGCCGATCATGAGCAGGATCCGTCGTCCGATTCGGTCCACGAACAGGATCGCCACGAATGTCATCGCCACGTTGATCACCGACGTGATCACCGAGGTGGTGAAGGATTGGTTCTCGCTGAACCCCACCGACTTCCACAGTGTGGTCGAGTAGTAGAAGATCGCGTTGATGCCGACGAACTGCTGGAAGATCGCCATGATGATGCCGATCCACACCAGCGGCTGCAGGCCGAACCGCGGACCGCGGATGTCCCCGAACGAGCGCGTCGATTCGCGCCGGAGCGTCAGCCGGATCTCGTGCACGCGTTCGTTCGGCCGGAGCTCGCCGGTGATGTTCGCGAGGATGTCCGCGGCCTCCTGGTCCAGGTTCTTGCCGACGAGAAAGCGCGGTGACTCCGGAATCATCAGCGCCAGAATGCCGTACACGAGAGCGGGAACCACGCCGACGAGGAACATCCAGCGCCACGCCTCGAGGCCCCACCACAGATCGTTCGACGGGCCGCCGGCGGCGTTCTGCAACACCGCATCCGACAGCAGGGCCGCGAAGATGCCGATGGTGATGGCGAGCTGCTGCAGCGAGGCGAGCGCGCCGCGATAGCGGGCCGGTGCGATCTCGGAGATGTAGGTCGGTGCGATCACCGACGCGATGCCGATGCCGAGGCCGCCGATCACACGCCATAGCATCAGATCCGGAACACTGAACGCGTACCCGGAGCCGACCGACGAGATCACGAACAGTGCGGAGCCGAGCAGCATCACCTTCTTGCGGCCCCATCGGTCGGCGAGTTCCCCGGCGAACCAGGCGCCGACGGCGCAACCGAGCAGGGCGATGGCGACGGCGAAACCGGTGAAGAAGTCGCCGAGACCGAAGTTCTCCTGGATCGAGTCGACCGCCCCGTTGATGACCGAACTGTCGAAGCCGAACAGGAATCCGCCGACGGCCGCGGCGACCGTCACGGCGATGACCTTGGCTGCGTGCCCACCGGAGGGTTGCGTCATGGGGCACCTACTTTCGTCGGGCGTCGCTGCCGCGCTGTCCAATCCGAATCAACGCTACGCCGGAAGTGCCTGCTCGCACGGCCGTTTGTGCAACGACGGCGCATCACCGTGCGGTGATGCGCCGTCGTCGGGTGCCGGTTCGTCGAGGGCGGAGGTCAGCGGGGGACGCTGGCGACTCCCGGCTCGAGGAATCGCTTGCCGTTCACCGCTTCCGAGGTTCCGGTGCGGTCCAGGTACGGGGTGATGCCACCGTTCCAGAACGCGAAACCGCCACCGAGGATCAGGCACAGGTCGATGTCCTGGGGAGCCGCGACCACGCCCTCCTCGAGCATGATGCGGATCTCCTCGGCGAACGCGCGGCGGGTGCGGTCGAGCACCTCGTCGGCGGTGGAGGGCTTGTCACCCTGCGGCCACAGCGCGGCGACCTCGGGATCGACGACCTGGCCGTTCTCGCCGTAGGTCCACACGCCGGGCTTGCGGGCCTCGACGAGGGCCGACAGGCCGGCCGACGGCTTGAACCGATCCGGGTACGCCGCCTGCAGCGTCTCACCCGTGTGCAGGGCGATCGCCGGGCCGACGAGCGCGAGCAGCGTGAACGGGCTCATCGGCATGCCGAGCTCGGCCACCGCATTGTCCGCGACGTCGAACGGGGTGCCCTCGTCGACGGCGGCGATGACCTCGCCGAGCGTGCGGGTGACCAGGCGGTTGAACACGAAGCCCGGCTTGTCGCCGCACAGCACCGCCGACTTCTTCAGGGCCTTCGCGGTCGCGAACGCCGTCGCGAGGGTCGCGTCGTCGGTCTTGTCGCCCTTGATGACCTCGAGCAGCGGCAGGACCGCGACCGGGTTGAAGAAGTGGAAGCCCACGACCCGCTCCGGGTGCTGCAGATCCGACGCCATCTCCGTGATCGACAGCGACGAGGTGTTGGTCGCCAGGATCGTCTCGGGGGAGATGTGCTGCTCGAGCTCGGCGAACACGTTCTTCTTGACATCCATGTTCTCGAAGACGGCTTCGATGACGAAGTCGGTCTTCGCGAACGCGGCCTTGTCGAGCGAACCGGTCACCAGTGCCTTGAGGCGGTTGGCGGCGTCCGGGGACAGCCGGCCCTTGCCCAGCAGCTTGTCGATCTCGGTGTGGACGTAGCCGACACCCTTGTCGATGCGCTCCTGGTCGATGTCGGTGAGGATCACCGGGACCTGGAGCTGCTTGACGAACAGCAGCGCGAGCTGGCTGGCCATCAGGCCCGCGCCGACGATGCCGACGCCGGTGATCTTGCGGGCCAGCGACTTGTCCGGGGCTCCGGCCGGGCGCTTGGCGCGCTTGTTGACCAGGTCGAACGCGTACAGGCCGGCACGCAGTTCGTCGGAGAGCAGCAGGTCCGCCAGCGCTTCGTCCTCGGCGGCGAAACCGGCCGCGAGGGACGCCGCGTCGGAGATGTCGGTGCCGCGGGCGGTCTCGAGCAGCTCGATCGCCTTTGCCGGAGCCGGGGCGAAGCCGCGGGTCTTGCCGTCGACGAGCGCCTTGGCGCGGGCGATCGCGGCATCCCAGCCGGCGCCGCGGTCGATCCCCGGGCGGGCCGGGGTGATCTCGCCGGCCAGGACCTTCGCGGCCCAGGCGAGGGACTGCTCGAGGAAGTCCGCGGATCCGAGGACGATGTCCGCGTAGCCGAGGTCGGCGGCCTGCTTCGCCTTGATGGTGCGGCCGTTGTTGAGCGGGTTCTCCAGGATCAGCGTGACCGCGGCGTCCGGGCCGACGATGTTCGGCAGCAGCTGGGTGCCGCCCCACGCCGGGACGAGGCCGAGCATGGTCTCGGGCAGGCCGAGGGCCGGCACGTTGTCGGCGACGGTGCGGTAGTGGCAGTGCAGACCCACCTCGAGGCCGCCGCCGAGGGCGAGGCCGTTGACGAACGCGAAGGTCGGGACCTCGGAGGTGCGCAGGCGGCCGAACACCCGATGGCCGAGCTGCCCGAGTTCGAGGCCCTGCTCCCGGGTGGTCACGGCGGGCACACCCTTGAGGTCCGCACCCGCGGCGAAGATGAACGGCTTGCCGGTGACGGCGATCGCGGCGGGGTTCGCGGCGAAGGCCTCGTCGAGCGCGGCGTCGAACGCGAGCAGACCCTTCGGGCCGAACGAGTTCGGCTTGGTGTGATCGAAACCGTTGTCGAGGGTGATCAGCGCGACCTTGCCCTCGATACCGGGAACGGACACCAGCTTCGTGTACGCGTTGGTGACTACCTCGTCGGCGAAAGCATCGATTATTGCGGTCATTTACTTCTCTCCCGCCCGGTAGTCGGCGTGGTTGGGGTTCTCCCAGATGACGGTGCCGCCCATGCCGAGGCCGATGCACATGGTGGTCAGGCCGTAGCGGACGTCCGGGTTCTGCGCGAACTGGCGGGAGAGCTGGGTCATCAGGCGCACACCCGAGGAGGCGAGCGGGTGGCCGCAGGCGATGGCGCCGCCCCACTGGTTGACGCGCGGGTCGTCGTCGGCGATGCCGAAGTGCTCGAGGAACGCGAGGACCTGCACGGCGAACGCCTCGTTGATCTCGAACAGGCCGATGTCCTCGATCTTCAGACCGGTCCGGGCGAGCACCTTCTCGGTCGCGGGGACCGGGCCGATGCCCATGACGGCGGGATCGACACCCTGGAACGCGAAGCCGACCATCCGCATACCGACGGGCAGGCCCAGTTCGGCGGCGGTGTCCTCACCGGCCAGGATGCACGCGGTCGCGCCGTCGTTGAGACCGGCGGCGTTGCCTGCGGTGATCCGGCCCGCGGTGCGGAACGGCGTCTTGAGCTGGGCGAGGTCCTCGACGGTGGTGCCGGGGCGCGGCGGCTCGTCCTCGGTGGCCAGGCCCCAGCCGTTCGCCGACCGGGTGGCGACGGGCGTGATGGTGTCGGCGATGAAGCCGGCCTTCTTCGCGGCGTCGTACTTGTTCTGCGACGCGACGGCGTAGGCGTCGGTGCGCTCCTTGGTGATCGACGGGAACCGGTCGTGCAGGTTCTCGGCGGTGTTGCCCATGACCAGCGCGGACGGGTCGACCAGGCGGTCCGCGAGGAAGCGCGGGTTCGGGTCCGCGCCCTCACCCATCGGGTGGCGGCCCATGTGCTCGACGCCACCGGCGACGACGACGTCGTACTGGCCGAAGCCGATGCCCGACGCGGTGGTGGTCACGGCGGTCATCGCGCCGGCACACATGCGGTCGATCGCGAAACCGGGAACGGTCTCGGGCAGACCCGCAAGGATCGCCGAGGTGCGGCCGATGGTCAGGCCCTGGTCACCGGTCTGGGTCGTGGCCGCGATCGCGACCTCGTCGACGCGCTCCGGCGGCAGCTGCGGGTTGCGGCGCAGAAGCTCGCGGATCGCCTTGACGACCAGGTCGTCGGCGCGGGTTTCGGCGTAGATGCCCTTCGCCCCGGCCTTGCCGAAGGGGGTGCGGATGCCGTCGACGAACACGACGCCGCGTTGCGTTGAGGTGGTTGGAGCCACGCTGATTCCTCCTGATGGAGCGATGCTCTCGTCTCGTCGCAGTCCGCGACGAGCGGTGGGTTCCGGCCGTGGAAGGTCCGACGCATGAGAGCCTACCCGACGTTACCGCTGAGTAACTTATCACCTTCGGCGCAGGTGGGAGACGCGGTTGCGCGGTTGTGATCCCATGGTGTCGATCACGTGTCCGAGCCCCGTCGGACCGCGGCGGCGAGCAGCTGTGCGGCGTGCTGCGGGGTCACGGAGGGCAGCAGGTCACGAATCTGTGTACGGCAGCTGAACCCGTCCGCCAGGATCGTCGTCCCCGGATCGGCCGCCCGGATCGCAGGCAGCAACTTGTCCTCGGCGCACGCGACCGACACCTCGTAGTGGCCGGCTTCGAATCCGAAGTTCCCGGCGAGCCCGCAGCAGCCGGCGTCGAGAACAGTGGTGTCCACACCCGCGTGGTCCAGCACCGTTGCGTCGTCGCGGTAGCCCATCACCGCGTGCTGGTGGCAGTGCGGCTGAATCAGCGCCGACATCCCGAGTGTGTGCGGCGGGCGCCAATCCGGCACCCTCGCCTGCAGCAATTCCCCGAGGGTGAACGTCTGCGCCGCCAGCCGCCGGGCGTCCTCGTTGCCGGGCATCAACTCGGGCAGATCCGACCGGAACACCGCCGCGCAACTCGGCTCGAGCACCACGACGGGAGTGCCGGAACGCAGGACCGGAGCGAGCAGCCGCAGGGTACGGGTGAGCACCTTCTGCGCGACCGCGAGCTGTCCCGTCGAGATCCACGTCAGGCCGCAGCAGGCGAACTCCTCGGGCACCTCGACCGCGAATCCTGCGGCTTCGAGCACCGTCACGGCGTCCCGGGCGATGTCCGGCTCGAAGTTGTCGGTGAACGTGTCCGGCCACAACACCACCGGCCCGTGCACTCGGTGCGGCGGCGGGGGCTCGCGCCGTCGCCACCACTGCGTGAACCGCTGCCGGGCGAACCGCGGGAGAGTTCGCCGAGGGTCGATGCCCCCGGCCCGGGCGAGCAGCGGCGACAACCCACGCGCGTGGGCGGCGGCGTTGACCACGGAGGGGGCCGCCGAGGCGACCCGGGCCAGCACCGGCAGCCAGCCCATCGAATAGTGCGCGCGGGGACGCACCCGGCCGCGGTAGTGGTGGAACAGGAACTCGGCCTTGTAGGTGGCCATGTCGACGTTGACGGGGCAGTCCGAGAGGCAGCCCTTGCAGGCCAGGCACAGATCGAGCGCGTCCCGGACCGCCTCCGAGCGCCATCCGTCCGTGATGACCTCGCCGTTGAGCATCTCGAACAGCAGCCGGGCGCGACCGCGGGTGGAGTGCTCCTCCTCGCCGGTGGCCCGGTAGCTCGGGCACATCACCCCGGACTCGTGACCGCGGCACTTGCCCACGCCCACACACCGCGCGGCGGCGCGCGAGAAGCGGTGGTCGTCGTCCGGGAACCCGAACCGGGTCGCGGGTTCGAGCGGCAGGTACGCGGAACCCTGGCGCAGGTTCTCGTCGAGCCGGTAGGGCGCGACGATCTTGCCGGGATTCATCCGGTTACCGGGATCGAACAGGTTCTTGAGCTCCCCGAACGCCGTGACCAGCCGGTCGCCGAACATGATCGGCAACAGCTCTCCGCGGGACTGGCCGTCGCCGTGTTCCCCGGACAGCGACCCGCCGTATCCGACGACCAGGTGTGCGGCCTCCTCCACGAAACGGCGGTAGCGTGCGACGCCGGGCGCGGTATGCAGATCGAAGGGGATGCGGGTGTGCACGCACCCGTGGCCGAAGTGCCCGTACAACGAGGCGGTGCCGTAGTCGTACCGGTCGAGCAGATCCCGGAAGTCCCGCAGATAGTCGCCGAGACGCTCCGGGGGGACCGCCGCGTCCTCCCAGCCTTCGTGGGTCTCCGGCCCGTCCGGGGGATAGGCGGTGGCGCCGAGTCCCGCCTCGCGCGCGGCCCACACCTTCTTCTCGAGGGCCGGGTCGTCGAGCACGCGCGTCGACGCCGACCTGTCGCGTTCCAGGTGCGCGATCATCGCGCGGGCCCGCTCGTCCGACTCGTCGGTGCTGTCGCCGGTGAACCGCGCCAGCAGCCACGCGGATCCCTCCGGCAGTTCGGCGAGCGCCTTCTCGGCGAGGCGCTTGCTGTGCTCGAGCGTGACGAGCCGGTGGTCGATGCCCTCGAGTGCGGCTGGATCGTGTTCGAGTACGAGGGGCACCGCGTCCGCGGCCTCGACGATGTCGCCGAATCCGGCGACGACGAGCGTCTCGGCGGCCGGGACCGCAACGAGATCCAGTTCGGCGCGCAACACCGTGACCAGGGTGCTCTCCGAGCCGGTGAGCAATCCCGCCACGTGGAAACCGTTCTCCGGCAACAGTGAATCGAGGTTGTAGCCGGACACGCGCCGCGGAATCCGTGGGTAGCGGGCGCGGATCTCGTCGGCGTACGAGTCGCGCAACCGGCGCAGCCCCCGGTAGATCTCGGCGCGCCGGCCCCCGGCGGCAACGATCCGGTCGAACTCGTCGTCGTCGGTGGCTCCGACCCACATCCGCAACCCGTCGTGGGTGAGCACCTCGAGGCGACGCACCGAATCGACGGTCTTGCCGTACGCCTGGGCCGTCGAACCGCACGAGTTGTTGCCGATCATGCCGCCGATGGTGCAACTCACGTGCGTCGAGGGCTTCGGACCGAACATCAGGCCGTCCGGGTCGAGCTTGTTGTTGAGGACGTCGAGCGCGATGCCGGGTTCGACCTGCACGGTGCCGGCGTCGGCGTCCACCGACAGCACGCGGTGGCAGTACTTGGTCCAGTCGAGCACCACCGCGGTGTTGCAGCACTGACCGGCCAGGCTGGTGCCGCCACCGCGGGAGAGCACCGGCACGTCGCGTTCGTGGCACACCGCGACCGCGGCGACCGCGGCTTCCGGGGTCCGGGGCACCACCACACCGATGGGCACCTGACGGTAGTTCGAGGCGTCGGTCGAGTACGCGGCGCGCGAACCGGGGTCGAACCGGACCTCGCCGTCGACGCGGTCCCGCAGGTCCTGCTCGAGCGCGGCGAACGGCAGTGTGGACCGGTGG
>NZ_JADZGH010000130.1:28883-43473 GCF_015865005.1 Rhodococcus sp. CX | reverse complement strand
GGGGCCGTGCACGCGGTACCGGTCGATGTCGCCCACCCGCAGCGACAGGCCGTGTCCCGGTGCATCCGGATCGGGGCGGAGGAATCCACCGGTGGGGTCGAGGTCGCCGTCGAAGAAGAGCGCCTCGATCCGGACGTGATCGTGGAACCATTCGAGATGCCGCAGGTTCGGGGTGGCGGCGGCGATGTGCACGTGCAGGTGGGGCGCGCAGTGCCCGGAGATGTCGAGGTGGTGGGACGCGGCGACCGCGGCGACGCGCCGCCATTCCGTGATCCCGCCGCACCGGGACACATCGGCCTGCAGGCAATCGACCGCGCCGGCTGCGCACATGCGGCGGAAGTACGTCAGGTCGTAGCCGTATTCGCCGGCGGTGACGTCGGCGTCGACCGCCTCGCGGACGCGTCGCAGCCCGTCTAGGTCGTCGGAGGAGACCGGCTCCTCGAACCATCGCACCCGCGCGTCCGCCGCAGCCGACGCCACCCGGATCGCCTGCTTGACCCCGTACGCGCCGTTGGCGTCGACGAACAGTTCGGCATCGTCACCGATCGAGTTGCGGGACAAGTGGATACGAGCGAGATCGCGGTCGGTCGCGGCGCCGCGGTCCTGGCCGATCTTGATCTTCACCCGGGGAATCTCCTGGACGTGCACCCAGTATTCGAGCTGTGCGGTGAGCCGATCCGCGTCGTAGGTGGTGAACCCGCCGGAGCCGTACACCGGGACCCGGTCGTGCACCGCGCCGAGCAGCCGGTGCAGCGGCAGTCCCAGCAGTCTCGCCGCGAGGTCCCACAGGGCGACGTCCACCGCGGAGATCGCGCAGGCCGCCACCCCGGGGCGTCCGGCGTTGCGCACCGACCGGTACATGCGCTCGTACGCGCGACCGGTCGCGAACGCATCGCACCCGAGAACCTCACCGGCGAGGATGTCGGTGACCACGTCGGCGCAGGCGACGGGCCCGTAGGTCCATCCGGTGCCGACCCGTCCACCCGCGGCCACGCGCACCAGCACGAGTGTGGTCGACGTCCACGCGAGCGTGCCGTCCGCCTCCTCCGTGTCGGTGGGCACGGTGTACGCCGTGGCGGTGATCTCCTCGATCGGTGCGTCGAGCACGCCGGCTCATCCGTTCTTGTGCGGCAGGAACTCCTGGACCTTCGTCGCCAGGCCGGTCGTGACGAATCCCCACGCGTCCTCGTCGCCCTGCAGGACCGCGGCGGTCGTGGACTTGAACTGATCCCAGGTCGCGTGGGGCGGGATCGGCGGCATATCCGGATCGGTGTGCACGTCCAGGAGGGTCGGGCGATCCGCGGACAGGGCCGTCTCCCACGCCCCTGCCAGTTCGTCCGGAGCGGTGACGGTGACGCCACCGAGACCGAGACCGGCTGCGAAGGCCGCGTAGTCGACGTCCGGAAGCGTCTGGGATTCCACGAATTTCGGGGCGCCGCCCATCGCCCGCATCTCCCACGTGACCTGGTTGAGGTCGTTGTTGTGCAGGACGGCGACGATCAGCCGCGGATCGTCCCACTGCTGCCAGTACCGCTTGACGGTGATCAGCTCGGCGAGACCGTTCATCTGCATCGCCCCGTCGCCCGCGAAGACGATCACCGGGCGGCCCGGATGCGCGAACTTGGCGCCGATCCCGTAGGGCACGCCCGGTCCCATCGTCGCGAGGGTCCCGGACAGCGATCCGCGCATTCCGGACCGGAATTTCAGTTGCCGCGCATACCAATTCGCGGCCGAGCCGGAGTCCGCCGTGACGATCGCGTCGTCCGGCAGCCGTGTCGAGGCCTCGGCGAACATGCGCAGCGGGTTGATCGGATCGGCGTCCACCTCGGCCTGCTTGTCCATCGTCTCCCACCAACGGGCGACGTCGGATTCGATCTTCTCCCGCCAGGTCCGGTCCTCCTTGCGCCGCAGGTTCGGAATCAACGCGCGCAGAGCGTTTTTCGCATCCGCGACGACGTTCACCTCGTACGGATAGCGCATGCCGATCATGCTGCCGTCGATGTCGATCTGCACCGCCCGGGCCTGTTCGAAACCGGGCAGGAACTGGGTGTACGGGAAGCTCGAACCGACGGTGAGGAGGGTGTCGCAGTCCCGCATCATCTCGTAGCTCGGCCGGGTGCCCAGCAGACCGATCGCACCGGTCACCCAGGGCAGTTCGTCGGAGAGCACGTCCTTGCCGAGCAACGCCTTCGCCGCACCCGCGCCCAGCAGGTCGGCGACCTGGGCGACCTCCTCGTGGGCGCCGCGCGCACCCTGTCCGACCAGCATCGCGACCTTCGTGCCGGCGTTCAGCACATCGGCGGCCCGGCTCACGGCATCGGCGTCCGGATCCACCGCGGGATGGTCGAAGCCGACACTGGACGGCACCATCTTGAACGCGTGGGCGGGCGGGGAGTAGTCCAGTTCCTGCACGTCTGCCGGAATGATCAGGGCGGTCGGGGCCCGGCGGGTCAGCGCGACCCGGAACGCGCGGTCGAGGACGTTCGGCAACTGCTCGGGGACCGTCACCATCTGCACGTAGTCGGAGGCGACGTCCTTGTACAGGCTGAGCAGATCCACCTCCTGCTGGTAGGACCCGCCCATCGCACTGCGGTTGGTCTGCCCGACGATCGCGACCACCGGAACGTGATCGAGTTTGGCGTCGTACAGGCCGTTGAGCAGATGGATCGCGCCGGGCCCGGACGTCGCCATGCACACCCCGACCCGGTCGGTGAACTTCGCGTAGCCGACGGCCTCGAAGGCGCTCATCTCCTCGTGGCGGGACTGGACGAACTGCGGATCGTCGTCGGCACGTCCCCAGGCGGCGAGGATGCCGTTGATCCCGTCCCCGGCGTAGGCGAAGACGTGCTTCACTCCCCACGCGCGCAGACGTTCGAGCAGATAGTCGGAAACCTTCTGGCTGGACATCGGACGGGTCCTCCTCACGGATCGACGGACCGACATCGGACTCGGTTCGGGTTCCCCGCTCCACCGTGTCTATTCACAACCGGAACCATCGATTCGCTCGAGCACCGTTTGAGCCGGTTTCCCGCCGGGAATTCCGATCCGAACGGTCTCGAAACGGCAGGAAGGAAGTGCCGATGGCGGATCCGGCTGCGTGCCGCGAGAGCACCGCGCCGGCGCCGGCCGACTCGACCGGGCACGACCACCGACTCCGGCCGCACGTGCTGCGCGACTACGCGCTCATCGCGGACGGGGAACGCGGTGCGCTCATCGGCCCCCGCGGGGATCTCGCGTGGATGTGCGCGCCCCGCTGGGACAGTGACGCGGTGTTCTCCTCGCTGCTCGGTGGCCCGGGTGCCTATGTCGTCGAACCGGACAGTGACCGCTACACCTGGGGTGGCTTCTACGAGGACCGCACCCTCATCTGGCGCAGCCACTGGGTCACCGCGACCGGGATCGTCGAATCGCGGGACGCGTTGGCCTTTCCCGGCGACCCGCACACCGCGATCGTGCTGCGCCGCATCGTCGCCGTCGACGCCGACGCACAGGTCGACGTCGAACTGCTCGTCGCCGCCGGATTCGGTGCGATACCCATGGACACGATCACGGCCGAATCCGGCGTGTGGACGATGCGTGCCGGCCCGCTGAGACTCCGCTGGACCGGCGCGCCCGACGCACACATCCACGACGGCCGGCTCGCCGCGACCGTCCGGCTACGGTGCGGGGAATACCACGACCTGGTGCTGGAACTGAGCGATCGGACCCTGCCCGGCCGTCCGCCGGACCCCGACGATCTCTGGACCCGCACCGAACACGCCTGGCACCGCGCACTGCCCCCGGTCGAAGGCACCCTCGCCGACCGCGACGCGCGCTTCGCCTCCGCGGTGTTGCGGGGCCTCACCGGTGGCAGCGGCGGCATGGTCGCCGCCGCGACGACGTCGCTGCCGGAGCGGGCCGAACAGGGACGCAACTACGACTACCGCTACAGCTGGATCCGCGACCAGTGCTACGCCGGTGTCGCGTTCGCGACCGCCGGTCCGCATCCCCTCCTCGACACCGCTGTCGGATTCGTCTCCGAACGACTCCTCGCCGACGGTGAGGAGTTGAAACCCGCCTACACCGTCGAGGGCGGCCGGGTGCCCGACGAGAAGACTGTGGACCTGCCCGGATATCCGGGAGCGGACGTGCGCGCCGGCAATCACGTCAACGCCCAGTTCCAGCTCGACGTGTTCGGCGAGGCACTGGTGCTGTTCGCCGCCGCGGCCCGCCTCGACCGGCTCGACGCCGTGCACCGCCGGGCGGTGGACGTCGCGGTCGAGGCGATCGAGAAGCACTGGCGCGACGCCGACGCGGGGATCTGGGAGCTCGACGACCGGTACTGGGCGCATTCCCGGCTGATCTGCGCGGCGGGGCTGCGCTCGATGGCGCGGTACGGGCCGGCACGGCCCTCCGGCCGGTGGAACGCGCTCGCCGACACCCTCGTCGCCGCCACCACCGAGACCTGCCTGCACCGGTCCGGACGCTGGCAGCGTGCCCCCGGCGACGACCGGGTCGACGCCGCGCTGCTGTTGCCGGCCATCCGCGGTGCCGTCCCGGCGGACGATCCGCGTAGCCGACGGACCCTCGACGCCGTGCGCGCCGACCTCGGTCGCGAAGGCTACGTCTACCGGTTCCGGCACGAGAAGGGGCCGCTCGAGGCGGCAGAAGGCGCCTTCCTGCTCTGCGGATTCGTGATGGCCCTGGCCGAGCACCAGCAGGGACACCGGACCGCCGCGGCGCGGTGGTTCGAACGCAACCGCTCCGCGTGTGGCTCGCCGGGACTGTTCACCGAGGAGTTCGACGTCGAACAACGTCAGCTGCGCGGCAACCTTCCGCAGTGCTTCGTCCACGCCCTGCTGTTCGAATCCGCCCATCGACTGGCCGAGGACCCCGGCCGAGAGGAATCGTCATGACCGAGATGCCGACGCAGGTCGTGGTGGTCACCGGCGCCACCGGTGGAATCGGCCGGGCGGTCGCCCGCGCCTACGGTGCCCGCGGCGCCCGGGTGGCGCTGCTGGCCCGCGGCGAAGCCGGGTTGGACGCGGCCGCCCGCGACGTCACCGCCGCCGGCGGCACCGCGCTGCCCATACCCACCGACGTCGCGGACCCGGACCGCGTGGAGGCGGCGGCGAGCCGCACCGAGGACGAACTCGGACCCATCGATGTGTGGGTGAACGTGGCGTTCACCTCGGTGTTCGCGCCCGCGACGGAGATCTCGGCGGCCGAGTACCGCCGCGTCACCGAGGTGAACTACCTCGGCTACGTCTACGGCACCTGTGCCGCACTGCGCCGGATGAGACCCCGGAACCGCGGCTCCGTCGTACAGGTCGGCTCCGCGCTGGCCTATCGAGGCATCCCCCTGCAGAGCGCGTACTGCGGTTCCAAGCACGCCATCCAGGGCTTCACCGAATCCCTGCGCTGCGAACTGCTGCACGAGCACAGCGGCGTGCACGTGACGATGGTGCAGATGCCCGCCGTGAACACCCCGCAGTTCTCCTGGGTGCGTTCGCGGTTGCCCAAGCGGGCGCAGCCGGTACCGCCGATCTTCCAGCCCGAGGTCGCCGCGCGTGCGGTGCTCCACGCGGCCGACCACCCGCGACGCCGTGAGTACTGGGTGGGGGCGAGCACCGCCGTCACGCTGGCACTCAACGCCGTCGCTCCCGGTTTGCTCGACCGGTATCTGGCCCGGACCGGCTACGCCTCGCAGCAGACCGAGCAACCCCGTGACCCGGACCAGCCGGAGAACCTGTTCACCCCGGCCGACGACGAGGAGGGGCGGGACTTCGGTGCCCACGGAGCCTTCGACGAGCGGGCGCATTCACACAGTCCGCAGGTGTGGGCCTCCCAGCACCACGGCGTGCTCGGGGGCGCCGCGGTCGCGGTCGTGGCCGGCGCCGCGGCGATCGGCGTCGGCCGCCGCCTGCGCCCGTGAGGCGGTCCCGGCATCACGTCCCCGACGTGCTGCCGGTAACGATCGTTCCGCTCAGGCCGTCAGAACGGTCGCCAGCCTCGGTGCCACGACCTCGCGCTGCCACGGCCGGGCACCGCCCTCGACGAATCGCATCGCGATGTACTCGGTGACGTCGACACCGGGGACCGGGTCCCAGTCCCAGCACAACCGCCGCACGAGTTCCGGACTGATCAGGTTCTCGACCGGAACCTGCACGGACTCGCTGATCGCGGTGAGTTCCGTACGGGCAGCGGCCAGGCGCGCCGCCGCCTCCGGGTGATGACGCGACCACCGGTTCGCCGGCGGGGGACCGACGAACGGCTGCGCGAGTGGCGGCAACTGCGACTGGGGCAGCGCGCGGGCACGTTCGATCGCGGCCAGCCACACCCGGGACAAGCGGCGTTGCCGCGGCCCACCGAAGACCGGCAGCGCGCGCAGTTCCTCGGGGCTGCGCGGATCGGCCTCCGCGGCCGCGATGATGGCGGAATCGGGAAGCACCCGACCCGGCGCGATGTCGCGGCGGGCCGCCATCTCGTCGCGGGTCGTCCACAGTTCCCGCACGATCGCGAGGCGCCGCGGATCCTTCAGGGTGTGGATCTTCGACGTGCGCCGCCACCGGTCCGGCTTCGGTGCCGGCGGCCCCGCCGACCGGACGTGCTCGAACTCCTCGGCAGCCCATCGCGACTTCCCCTGGCGATCGAGTTCCTCGGCCATCGCGTCCCGCAGGTCGACGAGGATCTCGACGTCCAGAGCCGCGTAGTTGAGCCACGATTCGGGCAGCGGCCGGGTGGACCAGTCCGCGGCACCGTGGCCCTTGCGCAACTCGAAACCGAGCATGCGCTCGACGATCGCGGCGAGCCCGACCCGCTCGAACCCGGCGAGCCGTCCGGCCAGTTCGGTGTCGTACACCGAATCCGGGTGCAAGCCCAGCTCCGCCAGGCACGGAAGGTCCTGGTCGGCGGAGTGCAGCACCCACTCCAGTCCGTTGATCGCCTCGGCGAGCGGTGCGAGCGCACCTGCGGTGGGAATCGGGTCGATCAGCACCGTTCCGGCCCCGGCGCGCCGCAGCTGGATCAGGTAGGCACGTGATGAATAGCGGTAGCCGGAGGCGCGTTCGGCGTCCACGGCGAGCGGCCCGCTTCCCGCCGTCAGCGCAGCCGCGGCGGCGTCGACACCCGCCGCGGTGGTGATCACATCCGGGACACCGTCGCGCGGGGTGAGCAGGGGAACGGGTGTCCGCAGGGACTCGTTTTCTTCTGCTACCGACATGAAATGGACTCTAGACCGATTCGGAGCGGTCGAGCGCGGACTGTCGGGACCGGTGCCCCCGCGTCAGCGCTGGAGGCGCACCACACCGACCGGGGGAAGACCCGCCGCATACGCGAGGACCTCGCAGAACGCCTCCACGTGCGGACCCAGCTCGCCGGACAGCGGCGTCCACGACGCCCGCAATTCCAGTTGGTGGGCCCGCGCGGGTCCGGCGATGTCCCCGAACCGCACCGAACTCGTGGACGTGACCGTGCCGCCGAGCGCCGTCAACGGTTGTCCGTGCGCCTCGAGCGCGTCGACGAGCCAGCTCCACGCGACCTCCGGGAGCAGTGGATCCGACGCCAGCGTCGCGTCGACGTCCGCCTGGATGTAGGCCACCAGCCGCATCGTGCCGTCCCAGGCGTCGTCACCGGACGGATCGTGCAACAGGATCAACCGTCCGAACGCGTCGCCTTCGGACTCCTCGGGAACCGGCCCGGATTCGTCGTGCAGCACCTCGGCGCCCAGCGCGTAGCTGAACGGGGCCAGTCGTTGGGGCGGCCGGATCGGACCGACCTCGATCTCCGGGCGCACCGTCGCCGCGTTCATCGCTTCGATCGCGGCGCGGAACTGAGCGGGTTCTGCGGGCGAGGTGGTCACGACAGCGGACGTTAGTGCCGGTGATGCACAGCACGCGGGAGGCGCGCCGATTCCGGAGGCCTACGGCGGCGTGGCAGCATGGGCAGCATCCCGTGCCCGCCGTGACGGGTACCGAACCATGCTCCTGGAAGACGAGGATCGATGACCGGCCTGGAAGACACGAACGTCGGCTCCACCACCCCCGCGGAGTACCCGAGCCGACGCCGGCTCGACACGGCCCCGTTGCTGGCCGCAGCGCGCGGCACCGAGCCGACCCACCGACCGGTGTGGTTCATGCGCCAGGCAGGCAGATCGCTGCCCGAATACCGGGAGATCCGGGCAGGAATCGGCATGCTCGAATCCTGCTTCCGGCCCGAACTGGTGTGCGAGATCACCCTGCAGCCGGTCCGTCGCCACAAGGTCGACGCCGCCATCCTCTTCTCCGACATCGTGGTGCCCCTCAAGGCCGCCGGGATCGACCTCGACATCGTCGCCGGCACCGGTCCGGTCGTCGCGAACCCGGTGCGGTCCGCCGCGGACGTCGCCGCGCTGCCGACCCTCGAAGCCGAGGAGGTCGGGGCGGTCGCGCGCGCTGTGGGATTGCTCACCCGCGAGCTCGGTGACACCCCGCTGATCGGGTTCGCCGGCGCGCCGTTCACTCTCGCCTCCTATCTCGTCGAGGGCGGACCGAGCCGCAACCACGAGCGCACCAAGGCGCTCATGCACTCCGATCCCGCGACCTGGCACGCCCTGCTCGGCCGGCTGGCGGACATCACCATCGCGTTCCTGCATGCACAGCTGCACGCGGGCGTCGACGCGATCCAGTTGTTCGATTCGTGGGCCGGGGCGCTCTCGCTCGCCGACTACCGCGAGTACGTGCTGCCGCACTCGCAGCGGGTGTTCGCCGAGATCGAGGCGGCCCGGGTGCCGCGCATCCACTTCGGGGTCGGGACCGGTGAGCTGCTCGGCGCGATGGGCGAAGCCGGCGCCGACGTGGTGGGCGTCGACTGGCGCATCCCGCTCGACGTCGCCGCCGGTCGCATCGGCCCGGGCAAGGGCCTGCAGGGCAACCTCGATCCGGCGATCCTGTTCGCCGGGTGGGACGTGATCGAACGCGAGGTGCGCCGGATCGCCGCCGAAGCCGATCGTGCCCGCGCCGCCGGCGCCACCGGCCACATCTTCAACCTGGGCCACGGCGTGCTGCCCGACACCGATCCGACAGTGTTGACCCGCGTCGTCGAACTGGTGCATTCGCTGTGAGCACGCCGACCGTCGTAGTCGTCGGCGGTGGTGTCACCGGACTCGTGACCGCCTACCGGCTGCGGACGAGCCTCGGTGCCGGCGCCCGGATCGTGATCCTGGAACAGTCCGATCGGCTCGGCGGGAAGCTGCGCACCGTGCCGCTCGCGGGCGACCCCGTCGACGTCGGTGCCGAGGCCTTCATCGGCCGCCGCCCCGAGATGCCCGCGCTGCTCGACGAACTGGGCCTGACCGATCAGCTCGTGTACCCGGCCGGTGCCCGGCCGCTGATCTACGCGGGCGCCGAGCTGCATCCGATGCCGGGCGGCACCCTGATGGGCATCCCCGCCGATGCGCAAGCACTGGCCGGGCTCGTCGACACCGCCACCCTCGACCGGATCGCCGCCGAACCGGACCTGCCGTTCCACTGGGAACGCGGGGGAGACGTCTCGGTCGCCGAACTCGTCGGGACACGATTCGGGGATCAGGTGGTGCGGCGCAGCGTCGATCCGCTGCTCGGCGGGGTGTACTCCGGCCTGTCCGACACCGCCGGTGTGCGCGCGACCCTCCCCACGCTCGCCGCGGCACTCGACGACGGTGCGCCGAGCCTGAGCGAGGCCGTGCGCCGGGCGTTGCCGCCGCCGTCGACCGCCCCGGTCTTCGGGACACTCCGCGACGGCTACGGCGTGTTGCTCGACGCGCTCGAGCGGGCCGCCGACGCCGAGATCCACCGCGGCACGGCGGCATCGGCGCTGCGTCCCGCCGGCCGCAGATGGTCGATCGACCCGATCGGTGAGGTCGACGGCGTCGTCCTCGCGGTGCCCGCGCCGCAGGCCGCCGCGCTGCTCGCCGACGCGGTTCCCGCCGGGGCCGAGCAGGCGGCCCGGATTCCGCTCGCGTCGTCGGTGGTCGTCGCGCTCGCGCTGCCCCGGGATTCGGGGCTGCCCCGCAACTCCGGGATCCTCGTCGCGACCGGCGAGGATCTGTCGGCGAAGGCGTTCACGCTGTCGAGCCGCAAGTGGCCGCACCTGGCCGAGCGTGATGTGGAACTGGCGCGCGCGTCGTTCGGGCGGTTCGGCGACGCCGGGCTCGTCGACGCCGACGACGATCTGCTGATCGCACTGGCCCGCAAGGACCTCGCGACCGTCACCGGAGTGACCGCGGAACCGGTCGCCGCGTTCGTGCAGCGCTGGCACGGCGGGCTGCCGCAGTACCGCGCAGGACACGACGAGATCGTCGTGGCACTCGAGGCCGCGGTCGCCGACGTCGACGGCATCGAAGTGGCCGGAGCGATGCTGCACGGCGTCGGTGTGCCGGCGTGCGTCGCATCGGGTACAACGGCCGCAGCGCGGCTGACGACACGAGTGGCAGGATGAGAAACATGGCACGTCTCGATTTCGACAAGCTCAATTCGACCCTCCGCTACGCGATGTGGTCGGTGTTCCAGGTGCATCCCGGGGTCCTCGGCGACGACCGCGCCGAAGCGCTCGAGGATCTGCAGAAGTTCCTCGCCTCGTACGAGAACACCGATGTCGTCGTCCGTGGCATCTACGACATCGCCGGCATGCGCGCCGACGCGGACTTCATGTTCTGGACGCACGCCGAGCGCATCGAGGATCTGCAGAAGTTCTACGCGGACTTCCGCCGCACCACGATCCTCGGCCGCGCCAGCAACCCGGTGTGGTCGAACACGGCGCTGCACCGCCCCGCGGAGTTCAACAAGAGCCACGTTCCGTCGTTCATCGCGGGCGAGGATCCCGGCAACTACATCTGCGTGTACCCGTTCGTGCGGTCGTACGACTGGTACCTGCTGCCCGACGAGGACCGTCGCCGCATCCTCGCCGAGCACGGCAAGGCCGGCCGCGGCTACCCGGATGTGCGCGCGAACACGGTCCCGGCGTTCGCGCTCGGTGACTACGAGTGGATCCTCGCCTTCGAGGCTCCGGAACTCGACCGCATCGTCGACCTCATGCGCGATCTGCGCGCGACCGAGGCCCGTTACCACGTGCGTCTGGAGACCCCGTTCTTCAGCGGCCCCCGCGTCGACGCGGACCGGCTGATCAACGCGCTGCCCTGATGCGGATGCCGGAGCAGGAAGCCGAATCGAATCACAGCAGGCCTCCGCGGCGGTACTCGCACATGTCCCACTGGGGCATGTACGAGGCCGAAGCCGCGAACGGTGAGGTCACCGCCGTGCACCCGTACCCGGGTGACGCCGACCCGTCGGCGATTCTCGGCAACCTGCCCGGCTCGGTGCGGCACCGGTCCCGCATCACCGGTCCCGCCGTGCGGCGCGGCTGGCTCGAGAACGGACCGGGGCCGAGCAGCGCCCGCGGCAGCGACGAATTCGTCGCCGTGTCGTGGGACGAACTGACCGGACTGCTCGCCGGGGAACTGCGCCGCGTCGTCGACACCCACGGCAACCGTGCGATCTTCGGCGGTTCCTACGGGTGGTCGTCGCCCGGCCGGTTCCATCATGCGCAGAGCCAGGTCCACCGGTTCCTGAAGATGCTCGGCGGCTACACGCGGTCCGTGCACAGTTATTCGCTCGGCGCCACCGGCGTGATCATGCCGCGGGTCGTGGGCACGCACTGGAAGCTGTTCGCACGCTCCACCAACTGGGACGTCATTGCCCGCGAGACGGACCTGATGGTGTGTTTCGGCGGGGTGCCGCTGAAGAACACCGCGGTCAACGACGGGGGCACCAGCAACCATCCGACCCGCGACGCCCTCGACCGGCTGCGCGCCCGGGGTGGGCGCATCGTGTCGATCAGCCCGCTGCGCGACGACCTGCACGGCGACGCCGAACGACTGGCCCCGCGCCCCGGCACCGACGTCGCGATCATGCTGGCCCTCGCGTACGTGCTCGCCACCGAGGACCTCGCCGACCGCGCGTTCCTCGACCGCTACTGCACCGGCTACGACAAGTTCGAGGACTACCTGCTCGGGCGCACCGACGGCATCCCGAAGACACCGCAGTGGGCGGCGGACCTGTCCGGCCTGCCCGCCGCAACCCTCACCGACCTCGCCCGCCGCATGGCCGCCGGGCGCACCCTGGTCACCGTCACGTGGTCGCTGCAGCGGGTCCGCCACGGCGAGCAGGCCCCCTGGGCCGGGGTGACGCTCGCCGCGATGCTCGGCCAGATCGGCGTGCCGGGCGGTGGATTCGGGCACGGATACGGATCGATGAACGAACCCGGGCTCGCGCCGGTGCCGTATCCGCTGCCGACGCTGTTCCAGGGACAGAACCCGATCGACGAGGCGATCCCGGTCGCCGCGATCTCCGACCTGCTGCTGAGGCCGGGGGAGCAGTACGACTTCGACGGACAGCGCCGCACCTTCCCCGACATCCGGCTCGTGTACTGGGCCGGCGGCAACCCGTTTCACCACCACCAGGACCTCGGCCGGCTGAAGCGGGCGCTGGCACGGCCCGACACGATCGTCGTGCACGATCCGTACTGGACGCCGATGGCCAAGCACGCCGACATCGTCGTGCCGTCCACGACGTCGTTCGAACGCGAGGACCTCTCGTGCACCCGCAACGATCCGCTGCTGGTGGCGATGCACGCCGCGACGCCCCGCTACGCGCAGGCCCGCGACGACTACGACACGTTCACCGCGCTCGCGCATCGGCTGGGATTCGGTCCGCAGTTCACAGAGAACCGCACCGCACGGCAGTGGATCGAGCACCTCTACGAGCAGTGGCGCGGATTCGTCCTCGCCGACGGGGGAGGGGCACCCGCGTTCGAGGAGTTCTGGCATCGCGGTCACGTGCGGATGCGCACGGAGGACGACCTGACGTTGTTCCAGGACTTCCGTGAGGACCCGGACACGTATCCCCTCCGCACACCCAGCGGGCGCATCGAGATCTTCTCGGCCGACATCGACGGATTCGGCTACGACGACTGCGCCGGCCACCCCACCTGGTACGAGCCGGAGGAATGGCTCGGCGGCGCCCGCGCGCAGCAGTTCCCGCTGCATCTGATCGCGAACCAGCCGCGCACCCGGTTGCACAGTCAGCTCGACCACGGCGCCACCAGCCAGGCTTCGAAGATCCACGGACGCGAACCTCTACGCATGCACCCCGAGGCGGCCGCGACCCGCGGCCTCGACGCCGGGGACATCGTGCGGGTGTTCAACGACCGCGGCGCGTGCCTGGCCGGTGTGGTGCTCGACGACGGGCTGCGGCCGGACGTCGTGCAGTTGTCCACGGGCGCCTGGTACGACCCGCTCGACCCGTCGGACCCGAACTCGATGTGCGTGCACGGCAACCCGAACGTGCTGACCCCCGACGTCCGCACGTCGTCGCTGGCGCGCGGCTGCACGGGACAGCACGTGCTGGTCGAGATCGAACGATTCGACGGCGAACTGCCGCCGATCCGCGCGTACGACCCGCCCGTGGTCCGCGCCCGCTGACCCGTCGGAGCTCTCAGCGTTCGAGGGTCGCCTGCACCTCCCGCAGGGTGCGGGCAGAGGCGCGCAGGCCCTCGCGCTCTTCGTCGGACATCGCCACGTCGAGCACCTGGGCCGCCCCGCGGCTGTCGACGACGGTCGGCAGAGACAGGCACACCCCGGACAGATCCTCGGGACCGCTCTGGAGGGTCGACACCGGCAGCACCCGGTGCTGGTCGCGCAGCACCGCCTCGACGATCCGGGCCGTGGACAACCCGATCGCCAGATTGGTCGCGCCCTTGCCCCGGATGATCTCGTACGCGCTGTGCACCACCCGGGCGGAGATGTCGGCGCGCGCCGCCGCGTCGAACAGGGGCGCGGAGGTGCCGTCGCCGGTCACGAACTTCGCTGCTGCGACGCCGCCGATCGTTGCCCCCGACCACAGCGTGATCTCCGAGTCGCCGTGCTCACCGACGACGACGGCGTGCACGTTCTCCACGGCGACCCCGGCGCGCTCGGCGATCAGGAAACGCAGGCGCCCCGAATCGAGCACGGTGCCCGACCCGAATATGCGGCCGGGTGCGGCGTCGGTCGCGACGATCGCGGCGTGGGTGACGATGTCGACGGGATTGCTGACGAAGAGCACAACCGCATCCGGCGACCGCTCGAGCAACGCGGGCGTCAGGGTCTGCACCAGCGCGACGTTCGCCGCGGCGAGTTCGAGCCGCGACTGTCCGGGCTTCTGCTTGGCACCGGCGGTCACCACGATCATGTCCGATCCGGCGGTGACGGCGAGATCGTCACCGCCCTCGATCCGGCACGGCGGCGCAAACTGGGTTCCGTGATTGAGATCGAGGACCTCGGCCCGGACCTTGTCGGCATTGGTGTCGTACAACGCCAGCGCCTCGGCCGAACCCCGGATGAGGCACGCATACGCGATCGCGGTCCCCACGGTGCCCGCCCCGACGATCGTCACCTTGACCTTCGGCCTGCCGAGGATGTGCTCACTCATGCCTCGACATCCTCCCGGCTGCGGACCCGTCCCGCAGCCGGAGCGGCTCAGTTCGCCGGGACCAGGCGCAGGCTGATCGAGTTGATGCAGTACCGCTGATCGGTCGGTGTCGGATAACCCTCGCCCTC
>NZ_JADZGH010000130.1:25341-28873 GCF_015865005.1 Rhodococcus sp. CX | reverse complement strand
CCCGGCGCATCCCCAGCGAATCGTCGGGCCGCAGGATCACCGCGTCCGAATCGGCCGGATCGTAGAACGACGGCCACCCGCAGTGCGAATGGAACTTCTCGCTGCTGCGGAACAACTCCGCGCCGCAGGCGCGGCACTCGTAGACACCCTCGGTCTCGGTGTCGGTGTACTCGCCGACGAACGGGCGTTCCGTGCCCGCCCGGCGCAACACCGCGAACTCCTCGGGAGTCAACAGCTCCCGCCATTCCTCGTCGCTGCGTTCGACCTTCGGTGCGGGATCCGGGCGGGGCGTGGAAGTCATGATGCCGAGGCTAGTCGCGGACGGCCTGTGCGGCCATGCGTTCCTCGGGTTCCTCCGGTTCGTCGGGGACGGCGGCGGCGGGTTTCTTCGGCAACAGGAATGCCGGTTCGATGCCCGAATCCAGGCGTCCCTCACGGCGCGCGGCGAGGTACCGGTCGAGCAGCACCGCGAACACGACGATGATCAGCAGCGACCACCCGAACGTCGTCTTCATGTACTCGGCGGCCCGGCCCATCTCCGGCCAGCGGCTCGACAGCCAGCTGTCGTAGCTGAGGAAGCCGTAGACGGCCAGCCACGCCGGCCAGTTGCGCATCACCGAGTTCGGCAGGACCACCGTCATCAGCAGCGGGAACAGCATCATCGAGTAGTACATCTGGCCCAGCGAGCCGAGCAGGAACGAGGCGGTGAGCAGCAGGCCGGTCGCGGTGCCGACGAAGAACAGCTCGTCGTGGCGGCAGTAGCGGTACAGCAACCACAGCGCCACCAGCACCATCGCCATGAGCACGACGCGGAGCCCCAGGATCAGCCAGCTCGGCAGGCCGTAGTACATGCCGTTTCCGACGATCGCGCTGTTGAAGTAGTCACGCGCCTCGAGCAGGTAGGGCGTCGTGTGTTCGACGAACTGCCACGGGTCGACGGAGAGCGGCCAGGCGACCGCCATCAGCGCGACCGGCACCGCCACCGCCGTGACGAACACCTTCCACTGGCCACGGACCAGGGGCAGGAACAGCAGGGGAGCGAGGATCGGTTTGACCGCGAACGTCAGACCGATCGCGACGCCGGCCCACAGGTCGCGACGCTCGAGCAGCAACGTCAGGAACGCGATCTCCCCGAGCAGCACGAGCCCGTTGATGTTGGTGAACACCAGCGTGTTCGTCACCGTTTCGGAGGTGAACGCCCCGAGCACGAGGATCGGCGCGATCACGGAATCGAGACCGTAGCCGAACATGCGCAGCAGCAGGTACAGCGCGATCAGGATCGCGATCGCGTTGGCGAGAATGAACAACCAGCGGGAGCGTTCGGGGTCGATCACTGCGATCGGTGAGATCAGCAGAGTGCCCGACGGCGGATACAGGTAGTGCGGATCGACCCACCGGAAGTTCGCGGTGTAGACGGGCTGCCGATTGAGGAACGCCAGCGCCGCGTTGTACACGGGTGTGAAGTCGTCGGTCCGGAAGCCGTTGACGGCTTTGATCACCACACGGTGCAGCACCGTGAGCAGGGCCAACGGCCACACAACGCACTTGACCACCTCCACGGTGGTGCGTGCGGTGCGGGGCTCGAGACGACTGAGGAACACTACGGCACGGTACACCGGAGCCGCAGATCGGTGATCCACCCGCCCCGGCATGACGGTGCGCTCAGGCGGGACACAGGCTGCCGTTCGGCGGTAGTTCTCCGGTCTCGAGATACGCCGCGACCCGGGCCTGCGCGCACGTCGAGTGCAGGGCCGCCGCATAGCCGGCGCCCTGCCACGACACCACCGCCCATCGGGCGCCCACTGCGGTCAGTGCGCCGGTGACGGATTCGAGCCCGCCGTTGCCGACGATGGGGTCGGCGGCGGACCCGAGGACGAGCACGGGCACATCCACCGCATCCGGCAGCGGCGGCGCCGGCATGCTCGGCCATGCGGAACAGGCCGTCAGTCCGGTCGCGGTGTCCGCGCCGAACAGCGGGTAGCTCGCTCCCCATGTGCGCTGCAGCTCCAGGGCGCGGGTGGGCGTGGGCTGCCGCTGCTTGTCGCTGCACCGGGACACGAACTGGCCGGCCGAGCTCAGCTGCGCCTCGGCGAGGTCGACGAGTTCGAGCAGCGGCATCACATCACCGTCGCGCGCGGCGGCCAGCGCATCGGACAGTTCGCGGACGCGGGCCTGCTGGTCGCCGCGGGGGCTGCCGAGGAACCCGGTCACGGCGGTGAGCATCGCGTTCGACGACAGCGGTGCCAGTTCCCCGTTCGCGGCCTTCGCGTGCAGGTCCTCGAGGACCGCCCGCGGCGTGGTGCCGAGCGAACACTTCAGCGCCACGCACTGGCGGGCGAACGCGTCGACCGCGGCTTCGGCGCCGCGCGCTCGGCTCTCCGCGAGAAGCTCGGCGTCGGCGGTTGCGGCGGCGGGGGAGTCGAGGATCAGCCGACCCACGTGCGTCGGGTACTCGGCGGCGTACGCCAGCGCGACGGAGGCGCCGTTCCCGATACCGAGCAGTCCGATCCGCTCCACGTTCCAGGCCAGGCGCAGCTGGTCCAGGTCGTCGGCGGCATGTGCGGCCCCGAACATCAGCTCCTGCGGTTGCAGGTAGTCGGTGCACGTGATGGTGATCTCGCGGCTCAGCTCCGCGACGCGGCTCGGTCCGTCGCCGCTGCGGCCGAACTGGCCGAGATCGCCGAGCGCACGGAGGTCGGCGGGATAAATGCAGTCGATGGGCTGTGACGGCCCGATCCCGCGCCGGTCGACCGCGACGATCGGTCGTGTGGCGAGCAGACCGGACATCGGTCCGGTGGCGAGGGCGGCGAGTGCGGTGCCGGACGGCATGTCCGTTCCCGTGGTGAGCACGAGCGGCGCGACGTCGGTCGGGGTCTGCGGCAGGCGTGCCCGCGATACCCCGAGCGGGAACGTTCCCGGCACCGTCCCGGCCTCGTCGATGGGCGCGGTGATCTCCGAGCATTCGAGGACCAACCCGGTCGGACCGGTGGGCAGTTTCTGCGCCGCGACGGTGTCGGCGGTGCAGTCGCGCCACGCCAGGTCCTCCTCGGGCACGGGCAGCCCGGGCTCGGTGGGCTCGTCCTGTTCGGGGGCGGGGACGGCCCCGTCACCGACGTCCCGAACCACCGCGACGTCGGGCCTGGCCGAGGGCCCCGTCCCGCAGGCGGTGACCGTCGCCGCGAGCGCGACGAGGGAGACCGCGAACACACCGGTTCTGCGCATGCCGACAGCCTGCCAGGTCGCCGGGATCCGGGTGTGCACCGGTCCACGCGCGCAGCGTACGCGGGCGTGTGACGCGTGCACTCATGCGAGGTGAAGATCGGGTGACGCCGATGTGAAGTAGGTCGCAATCCGCCGCTGGTGTAGGTATGGCCTCATCACACGCCTCTACCCTGGAGGAATGCAGGAACGTCTCGTCGATCGCAGTCCCGTGGTGCCGGCCGAACAACTGGTTGCACAGCTCGTGCCGCCCGCGATGTTCGACGAGGTGAGCTTCGCGTCGTACATCCCCGATCCGAACCAGCCGAGCCAG
>NZ_JADZGH010000130.1:22850-25331 GCF_015865005.1 Rhodococcus sp. CX | reverse complement strand
CCGCGGCGGCAAGCGCGGTCTGTTCGGTCGCAAGGCGCCGTCCACCGGCGCCGGGCTGTACCTCGACGGCGGGTTCGGTGTCGGCAAGACCCACCTGCTCGCGTCGATCTTCCACAGCGCGCCCTCGCCCAAGGCGTTCGGCACGTTCGTCGAGCTCACGCACGTGGTCGGCGCGCTCGGTTTCAACAAGGCGGTCGAGGAGCTCTCCACCCACAGCGTGCTCTGCATCGACGAGTTCGAGCTCGACGATCCGGGCGACACGATGCTGGTGTCGCGTCTGCTGACCGAGCTGTCCGCGCGTGGAGTGTCGATCGTGGCGACCTCCAACACGCTTCCCGGCCAGCTCGGTGAGGGCCGGTTCGCGGCACAGGACTTCCTCCGCGAGATCAAGAAGCTCGCCTCGATCTTCGAGACGCTGCGCGTCGACGGCCCGGACTACCGGCACCGCGACCTGCCGCCGGCGCCGGACCCGATCTCGGCGGAGGAACTGATCGAACGCGCCGAGCAGATCCCCGGCTCCACGCTCGACGACTTCGACGAGCTGTGCGCGCACCTGAGCACGCTGCATCCGTCGCGTTACGGCAAGCTCATCGAGGGCGTGTCGGCCGTCTTCCTCAACGGGGTGCACCCGGCCGAGGACCAGTCCGTCGCACTGCGTCTGGTGGTGCTCGCCGACCGGCTGTACGACGCGAGCATTCCGGTGACCGTGGCCGGTGCCAAGCTCGACGAGATCTTCACGCCGGAGATGCTGGCCGGCGGCTACCGCAAGAAGTACCTTCGCGCGACCTCGAAGCGCGACAGCGCCAGCAGACGCGAGGTCGCCGCCAGCTGAGGGGTATGCCTTGGGCGCCTCACAGTTCGCGCTGCATGACGTAGTCCTGGTGGGTCTGTGAACCCACCAGGAACGTGCGCGTGCCCACCGTCCGGAAGCCCTGCTTGCGGTAGAAGGCCTGGGCGCGTTCGTTCTCCTGGTTCACCCCGAGCCACAGTCCCGCACGCCCGGCCGCCGCGGCGCGCTCCACGATCGCGGCCATGAGCGCCGCTGACACGCCGGTGCCGTGACGGCCCGGCAGCACGTACAGCTTGCTGATCTCCACTGCCGGGGTCGCCGTGATCATCGCCGCGATGTCGGGGTCGGCCGGCGGTGCGTCGATCGCCATCAGGTAACCGACGATCTCGCCGCCCATGCTCGCCTTCAGCACGATCCGCGTCGGATCGGTCAGATACTCGCCGAACCGTTCCGCCGAGAGGGTCTCGGCGATGAACTCGTCGATGTCGTCCCGGTTCGATCCGGGAGGGCACGCGAGCGGAAACGTGGTGGCGGCGACGTCGGCGAGCGTTTCGGTGTCCCAGATCCCGGCCTGTGCGACGGAGACGGCGGACTCTTCGACTGAGGGCGTGGACATAGGTTCCAGTAGACCACCCGGCCCACGGACAGGTGGGCGGGGCGTGAAGTACGCGGGGCCGGGTCGGCTTAGGGGTGGCCGGGGGCATGGGACCTGCCCTGGAAACGAACCCGAGAAACGAACGTGCCCCGGATATGGCTGAACCCCAGCCTTGGATGGGGGGTCATGGCTGGGGTTCATCTACCATCGGGGGGGATGGCACCACTGACGATACATGAGGGGTTCCTCAGGTTCCACTTTCCGCGGTCACGTTTCGATCACGTATCGACGGTGCAAAGGTTGCCTTTCGGACTTTCGCCCTTTACTGTGGCTTGTCATGAAGCGCGTACTCGTAGTTCACCGCCGTAGCGGGGTCTGATTCGGACCGACCCCTCGCTGCGGGTCGTTGAGCTACCTGTCGGTCCTCCCTTCTCGTGGAAGACCTCCTCCGATGAACGCCTTCACCTCCTTCGCTTCCGATCGTCGTATCGCCGCTGCGCGTCCCTTCGCCTCCTGCACCGAGACGGATCGACTCACCTCGCTCGACCCGTTCGCCGCCCGCTACGGCCGTGCCCTGCCGCTCGCGCTCCGCGCCGAAGCCGCCGGCATGTCCTGGACCGAATTCGCGGCGAACTACGCCCCGCAGGGCGGGCCGCTGGAACTTCGCGCCTGGAACACCACTGTGTTGACCGGGGGACTGTGCGCGTACGAGGCGACCTTCGAGCTCGACGGGACGGAGCGCAGCACCGCCTCCGTCGCGACCGGCCCGGTGTCCGCGATGACCGGCATGATCCACGAGCTCGGTTTCCGCCTCGAAATCCGTTCGTTCCACCGCCAGGACATGGGGGACACCCACGCGACGTTCCTGCTGTGCGAGTCCGACGACGAGCGCAGCTGCTGGGTGATGGGACTGGGCGGCACGGCCGCGGAGTCGACGCTGCGGGCGATGATCGCGGGAATCAACCGCCTGTACGGCACGCGCTGATCCACCGAAGCTCGATCCACCGAAGCCGGGACGGCCTCGCACGAGCGATCGTGCGAGGCCGTTCGGCGCTCGGCATCTGAATGCCGCTCCCGGGAACGGAACGACCCGACG
>NZ_JADZGH010000130.1:5398-22840 GCF_015865005.1 Rhodococcus sp. CX | reverse complement strand
CGACGAACGGACACAGAACGACGAACGGACACAGAACGACGAACGGACACGGAACGAGGAAGACCCCCTTCGGATGAAGGGGGTCTTCCTCGTATTCTGGTGCGCGATACTGGGATTGAACCAGTGACCTCTTCCGTGTCAGGGAAGCGCTCTCCCGCTGAGCTAATCGCGCCGGCTCGAAACGCCGGTTGTGGAGCGGATGACGGGATTCGAACCCGCGACCCTCACCTTGGCAAGGTGATGCGCTACCAGCTGCGCTACATCCGCATTGCACGTGATTTTCGAACCGATCGACCCACGTGCAGGTCGATCGTGGTGCGCGATACTGGGATTGAACCAGTGACCTCTTCCGTGTCAGGGAAGCGCTCTCCCGCTGAGCTAATCGCGCGAGGTGGAGACGGGAATCGAACCCGTGTGCACGGCTTTGCAGGCCGTTGCCTCACCACTCGGCCACTCCACCGTAAAAGGTCGAGTCCAACCTCTCGAGCGGATGACGGGATTCGAACCCGCGACCCTCACCTTGGCAAGGTGATGCGCTACCAGCTGCGCTACATCCGCATTCGCACCGTTCGGCGTTGTGCTCTCCGTGGTGCGGTTGAGAACATTAGCCGACCATCGACGAAACACACAAATCCGCAGGTGAACGGGCATATATGACTCGGTGAACCAGTGCTCTCGCCGCATCGGTGGACCGTCCGTCGGCGGTGGGCGGGCCGGAACGGGTCGAGACGGGCCGAGGCGCCGGGCCGGGACGGACCGCGGACGGTGTGCCGGGCGCCGGTCCTCGGTGCCCGTCGCCGGCGAAGGGGACGAGCACGCACGCGCGCGCACGTGAGTGGGACCGTTTCCGGGTGTCGGCCGGGCCCGGGGCTCCCATCGGGGTCGTGTCTTCCCTTCGGAATCGCGTCTGACCTGGCGATTCGTCTTCATCCGGTAGTCGTGTTAGTGTTCCATCTCGTTCGAGCCGCTGCGAAGCGGCGCGGTCCCGTGGCTCAGTGGAAGAGCGTCCCGTTCACACCGGGGAGGTCGCTGGTTCGATCCCAGCCGGGACCACAACAATCGCCCGATCACGAGAGCACCCCGATGGGGTGCTCTTTTCGTATGCGCCCCGTCCCGTGCATGCCCTCGACGGCCGTTGTCCGGACGGGGTTCGATGGGAACGGCGGGGCTGTCGTGGCAGGTGTGACCTGCGCAACCTCACCAGATGGTGTGACTGATGGCAGGATCGATCTCACCGCAAGGAGGATGGGGCTGAGATGAGTGTCGCCGACAATCAATGGCCGGTCGTGGGGATGACGGGCGCCCGATTCGGCACTGCCGCGCGGCGGCGGAGGTACATTCCGAAACATGCCGCTACAACCGCCTCGGAGATGGATGACGACGTGTCATACATCGACGAGGATCCGGTAGCGGACGCCGCCGCCGGAAGGCATCCTGTGGACGCGGTGGGGGCAGTGCAGCCCAGGATGTCCGAGACTTTCGTGGGGGACAAGAACATGGATCAGGAAGCGCCGTCGTTCGTGCGCCCGTTCGTGCGCAGCCAGGGGCGCACCCGGGCCGAAGTGGATCTTCCGCTCGAAGCGCTGGTTTCGACATCCGCGATGGTGGCAACGTCCGAGAACACCGGGGTGATGCCGACTCTCGACGAGCACCGCATCGTGCTGGGACTCTGCTCGCAGCCACGCTCGATCATGGAGGTCGCCGCGCTCGCCGGGATTCCCCTCGGTGTCGCGCGGGTGCTCGTCGGCGATCTGGCGGCCTCGGGGGAACTCACCGTGCACCGGACGGTCGACCGGATCGGTCCCGGCGCGGAACTCCTCCGGCGGGTCCTGAGCGGACTGAACGAGCTCTGACCCCGGCCGTCGCGATCGCGATCGGTCCTCGATCCGGCACAACGGGTCGGTGACGGCGCGACCGCGCCGTGCCGATAGCGGCGGGACCGGGGCGTGCCGATAGCATGGGGAGGTTGCCGACGCGCGCCTCTGCGCGGCCGGCCACCGTCCATCGTCAGGCATCGAGCCGGAGGAGTTCACCACAGTGACCACGCCCGCATCCGCGAAACCAGCCACGCTCGTCCGGGTGCCCGCGGGAACCACTGCCGGTGCCGCCGTGCGTGACGCCGGGCTGCCCGTCAAGGGACCCGAGACGATCGTCGTCGTCCGCGACCCGGAGGGTGCCCTCCGCGACCTGGCGTGGACGCCCGAGGAGGACGTCGAGGTCGAGGCGGTCGCCGCCGACACCGAGGACGGCCGCAGCGTCATCCGGCACTCCGCCGCGCACGTGCTGGCCCAGGCCGTGCAGCAGGAGTTCCCCGAGGCCAAGCTCGGCATCGGCCCGCCCATCAAGGACGGCTTCTACTACGACTTCCAGGTCGAGCGCCCCTTCACCCCGGAGGACCTCGCGAAGCTCGAGAAGCGCATGAAGAAGATCGTCAAGGACGCGCAGCGCTTCTCCCGCCGGGTCGTCGAGAACCTCGAGGACGCCCGCGAGGAGCTGAAGAACGAGCCGTTCAAGCTCGAGCTGATCGACGACAAGTCGGGCATCGACGACCCCGAGATCATGGAGGTCGGCGGCAAAGAGCTGACCATCTACGACAACCTCAACCCGCGCACCGGCGAGCTCGTGTGGAAGGACCTGTGCCGCGGACCGCACGTCCCGACCACCAAGTTCATCCCCGCGTTCAAGCTGACCCGCAGCTCCGCCGCGTACTGGCGCGGTGACCAGGACAACGCCGGTCTGCAGCGTGTCTACGGCACCGCGTGGGAGTCCGCCGAGGCGCTGGACAAGCACCTCGAGCTCCTCGCCGAGGCCGAACGTCGGGACCACCGCAAGCTCGGCAACGAACTCGACCTGTTCTCGTTCCCCGACGAGCTCGGTTCCGGCCTGCCCGTGTTCCATCCCAAGGGCGGCATCATCCGTCAGGAGATGGAGAACTACTCGCGCCGGCGGCACGTCGAAGCCGGTTACGAGTTCGTGTACTCGCCGCACATCACCAAGGGCCACCTCTACGAGGTGTCCGGTCACCTCGACTGGTACCGCGACGGCATGTTCCCCGCGATGCACATCGACGAGGAACTGAACGAGGACGGGACCGTCCGCAAGCCGGGGCAGGACTACTACCTCAAGCCCATGAACTGCCCGATGCACGACCTGATCTTCCGGTCGCGCGGGCGTTCCTACCGCGAACTGCCGTTGCGCATGTTCGAGTTCGGTTCCGTCTACCGCTACGAGAAGTCCGGCGTCGTCCACGGACTGACCCGCGTGCGCGGCATGACGCAGGACGACGCGCACATCTTCTGCACCCCGGAGCAGATGCGCGACGAGCTCACCAGCGTCCTCAACTTCATCCTGGACCTGCTCAAGGACTACGGTCTCGACGACTACTACCTGGAGCTGTCCACGAAGAACCCGAAGAAGTTCGTCGGCAGCGACGAACTGTGGGAGACGGCCACCGAGACACTGCGTGAGGTCGCCGAAGCCTCCGGTCTGCATCTCGTGCCGGACCCGGGCGGCGCCGCGTTCTACGGTCCGAAGATCTCCGTCCAGGTCAACGACGCCCTCGGGCGCAACTGGCAGATGTCGACGATCCAGCTCGACTTCAACCTGCCCGAGCGGTTCGAACTCGAGTACACCGGCCAGGACGGCGCCAAGCACCGTCCGGTGATGATCCACCGCGCGCTGTTCGGTTCGATCGAGCGGTTCTTCGGTGTGCTCACCGAGCACTACGCGGGCGCGTTCCCGGCCTGGCTGTCGCCGGTGCAGGTCGTCGGCATCCCGGTCGCCGAGAACTTCGCCGATCACCTGCTCGACGTCGCGCAGCAGCTGAAGGCCGAAGGCATCCGCGCCGAGGTCGACCTCAGCGACGACCGCATGCAGAAGAAGATCCGCAACCACACCACCCAGAAGGTCCCGTTCATGCTGCTCGCCGGCGAGCGGGACGTCGAGGCCGGTGCGGTGAGCTTCCGCTTCCGCGACGGCACCCAGGTCAACGGCGTGCCGGTGGCCGAGGCCGTGCGCATCGTGGCCGATTGGGTCCGGCGCCGCGAGAACGCCTCCCCGACCGCCGCGCTCATCGCGCCCGAGGGCGCGGAGCTCGGGTCGTGACCGGCGACCGGGGCTGCGGCCCCGCCGAGACCGAAGCTCTCGTCGACCGGGGTGTCGGCGAAGCCGACCATCTGCAGCGGTTGTGGTCGCCGCACCGCATGTCGTACATCACCGAGTCCCCGCGGGCGGAGGACGGCCCGTACGAGCCGTTCACCGACATCCCGAAGATGACGGACGAGGAGGGACTCGTCGTCGCGCGCGGAGAGTTCGTCTACGCGGTGCTCAACCTGTACCCGTACAACCCGGGCCATCTGATGGTGGTGCCGTACCGGCGGGTGGCGAACCTCGAGGACCTGACCTTCGAGGAGAGCACCGAACTGATGGCGTTCGCGCAGCGCGCGGTGAAGGTCATCAAGCGGGTGTCGCGTCCCCACGGCTTCAATGTCGGTCTCAATCTCGGTGCGGCAGCAGGAGGTTCGCTTTCCGAGCACCTGCACCTGCACGTGGTTCCGCGGTGGGGCGGCGACGCCAACTTCATCACGGTCCTGGGAGGATCGAAGGTGATGGTGCAGTTGCTGCGCGACACGCGGGCACTGCTGGCATCCGCATGGGACGAGTGACACCGTCCACTCCTGAACACGACCCGTACGGGTTCGCCGTGCGCAGCGGACGAAGGGCGGACGGTCGTGGCAGGATCGTGTCCCGAACAGGACGAATCGAGCCGGAAACGGGGGTCGCGAGATGCTGAGCTTCTTCGGGCGGGCATCGGTGTCGAAGGTCACCGCGCCGCTCGGCAGGGCATTGATCCGCACCGGCCTGACTCCCGACGCGGTAACGCTGATCGGCACGGTCGCGACGATCGCCGCCGCCCTCACGCTGTTTCCGATGGGGCATCTGTTCTGGGGCACGATGGTCATCTGGCTGTTCGTGATGTTCGACATGCTCGACGGGGCCATGGCCCGGGCGCGCGGCGGCGGCACCCGGTTCGGCGCGGTTCTCGACGCCACCTGCGACCGGGTCGCGGACGGCGCGATCTTCGCGGGCCTGGCCTGGTGGGCGGTCTACGACGAACAGAGCCGTCCGCTGCTCGTCGCCACGCTGATCTGCCTCGTGTCGTCCCAGGTCATCTCGTATGCGAAGGCGCGGGCGGAGGCGAGCGGGCTGTCCGCCGACGGCGGCCTGATCGAGCGCCCGGACCGGTTGATCATCGTGCTCGTCGGCGCCGGCTTCACCGGTCTCGGGATCGACTGGGCCATCCACGTCGCGATGTGGCTGCTCGCGGCCGGCTCGGTGATCACCGTCTTCCAGCGGGTCATCGCCGTGCGTCGTTCGCCCGGCGCCCGGGAACTGCTGCCGATAACCCCGGCACCGGCCACCGGCACCGACGGAGAAGCCGCATGACGTCCGCCGAGCGCCTGACCGATCTCGGATACGGCGCCGGATGGCGGCTGGTGCGCGCGCTCCCTGACCGGGTCGCGCGCGTCCTGTTCGACACCGGCGCCGACATCGCCGCCCGGCGGAACGGCGGCCCGCAGCAGTTGCGCCGCAATCTCGCCCGCGTGCTCGGCGTCGCCCCGGAACACGTGCCGGACGACCTGATCCGCCGGTCGATGCGTTCCTACGCGCGGTACTGGCGCGAGGCGTTCCGGTTGCCGTCGATGGACCTCGACGCGACCGCCGCGGCCATCGACTCGTCGATCGAGGGCCGCGAGCACATCGAGGCGGCCCTGACCGCCGGGCGCGGCGCGATCCTGGCCCTGCCGCACAGCGGCAACTGGGACATGGCCGGGGTGTGGTGTGCCCGCACCTACGGGCAGTTCTCGACGGTCGCCGAGCGCTTGCGCCCGGAGTCGCTGTACCAGCGTTTCGTCGACTACCGCGAACATCTCGGGTTCGAGGTGTTCCCGCTCTCGGGTGGCGAGAGCCCGCCTTTCGTCGAATTGTCCGCACGCCTGCGTGACAATCGGATCGTGGCTCTGCTCGGGGAACGCGACCTGGCTCGCAAGGGTGTGCCGGTGACGTTCTTCGGCGAACCCACCCGGATGCCCGCCGGTCCCGCGAAGCTCGCCGTCGAGACCGGTGCCGCGCTGCTGCCGGTGCACTGCTGGTTCACCATCGACGGCTGGGGGTTCCGGGTGCACCCGGAGATCGACGTGACCGGCGGGCTGGAGGCGGCCACCCAGGCCCTCGCGGATCGGTTCGCCGCCGACATCGCCGAACACCCAGCAGACTGGCACATGCTGCAGCCGCTGTGGCTCGACGACCTGTCGGCCGAGCGGCGCGCCCGGATGGAGGCGTAGTTGAGGATCGGCATGGTCTGCCCGTATTCGTTCGACGTACCGGGCGGAGTACAGGCACACGTCGTGGATCTGGCCCAGGTGCTGATCGAACGCGGCCACAAGGTCAGCGTGCTCGCGCCGGCCTCGGAGGACACGGTGCTGCCGCCGTTCGTGGTCTCGGCCGGACGGGCCGTCGCCATCCCGTACAACGGGTCGGTGGCGCGGCTGAGCTTCGGACCGGTGTCCTACGCGCGGGTGCGGCGCTGGATCAACGACAACGACTTCGACGTCCTGCACATCCACGAACCGAACGCGCCGAGCCTGTCGATGCTGGCCCTGAAGGTGGCCGAGGGCCCGATCGTCGCGACCTTCCACACCTCCACGACGAAATCGCTGGTGCTCAGCACGTTCCAGGGTGTCCTGCAGCCGTATCTGGAGAAGATCAGCGGCCGCATCGCGGTGTCGGAACTGGCCCGCCGCTGGCAGGTGACCTCGCTCGGCGGGGATGCCGTGGAGATCCCCAACGGCGTCGACGTGCCGTTCTTCGCGCACGCCCCGCTGCTGCCCGGCTATCCCCGGGCTGGCCGGACGGTGCTGTTCCTGGGCCGCTACGACGAACCCCGCAAGGGCATGGCCGTGCTGCTCGGCGTCGGCGATGCGCAGTGCCGATGTGTACTGCGCCCCGAACCTCGGCGGCGAGAGCTTCGGGATCGTGCTGGTGGAAGCGATGGCGGCCGGGACCGCGGTCGTCGCCAGTGAACTCGACGCGTTCCGCCGGGTGCTGCGCGACGGTCGTGCGGGTGTGCTGGTGCCGGTCGGGGACTCCGACGCGCTCGCCGAGGGCATCCTCGAGGTTCTCGCCGACGACGCCCGCCGCGCCGACCTGGTCGCCGAGGGATCCTCGGTGGTCGGAACCTACGACTGGCCCGTGGTGGCCGAGCAGATCCTGCGGGTCTACGAGACGGTGACGGTCGGGGCCGGACGGGTACGGGAGGTCCGCTCGTGACACTCAGTGCGGTGACGATTCTCGTCCTCTCCGTGATCGCGGCAGTGGTCGTCGGCCTGGGACTGTGGGCGTACACGACCGCGAACCGGCTCGACCGGCTGCACGTGCGGTCGGATCTGTCGTGGCAGGCGCTCGACGCGGCGCTGGCCCGCCGGGCGGTGGTGGTGCGCAGCATCGCCGCGTCGGTCCCGGCCGCGGACGGCAAACGTCTCGCCGCCCTCGCCGATCGTGCCGAACGCGCGGACCGGGAGCACCGAGAGACCGCCGAGAACGCGCTGTCGTCCATGCTCACGACGATCGACAGCGAACGGTTGCGACCCCAGCTGGTCGCCGAGCTGGCCGACGCCGAGGCCCGCGTCATGATCGCCCGGCGCTTCCACAACGACGCGGTCCGTGACACCCTCGCGCTGCGCACCCGCCGCCCGGTGCGGTGGCTGCATCTCGGTGGTACCGCACCGCTCCCGACGTTCTTCGAGATCGCCGAACGCTCCGGCGCCTCCGCCCGGACCTCCCGCGTGCCGGACGAGACCCGCACCTCGGCGCGGGTCGTCCTCTTCGACGACGAGGGTCGGGTGCTGCTGCTGCGCGGAAACGATCCGACCACCCCGGACGTGCACTTCTGGTTCACCGTCGGCGGCGCCGTCGAGGTGGGGGAGTCGCTGCGCGAGGCGGCGGTGCGGGAGCTGAAGGAGGAAACGGGGCTGGTGACCGAACCGGATCGGCTCGCCGGTCCGATGTGGCGCCGGGTCGCGGTGTTCCCGTTCAACGGTGAGGTGATCCGCTCGGAGGAGTTGTTCTTCGCGTTGCAGGCACCGGTGTTCGTGGCCGGGGACGCGGGTTTCACCGACCTCGAGCGGGCGATGGGGCTCGAGCCCCGCTGGTTCACCGCCGACGAGATCCGCGGACTGCAGCAGCGCGGTGAACCGGTGTACCCGCAGGACTTGGCGGATCTGCTCGGGGAGGCCCGGGACGTGGCCGTGCGGCGCACCGAACCCGAGGTGCGCGCGATCCGGTGACCGGCCCCTCGGGGACGCGGTGACCGGGAGCACAAGGCCAGGTCTCCGCGACTGGCTATCGGTGGGGCGCCGGGTGCGGTCATAGGCTCCTTCTGGCCACGGAACCCGTCCAGGACCACGGTGTTTCCGGCGGCTGCCGACCGACAGACCACACGTGTAGGAGTTCGTTGTGAGCACCCCCGAATCCGCCCCCGCCACCGGCACCGCCCGCGTCAAGCGCGGCATGGCCGAGATGCTCAAGGGCGGCGTGATCATGGACGTCGTCACTCCCGAGCAGGCGAAGATCGCCGAGGACGCGGGCGCCGTCGCGGTCATGGCGCTCGAGCGGGTGCCGGCCGACATTCGTGCCCAGGGCGGCGTCTCCCGGATGAGCGACCCGGACATGATCGACGGCATCATCTCGGCCGTGTCGATCCCGGTGATGGCCAAGGCCCGCATCGGTCACTTCGTCGAGGCACAGATCCTGCAGTCCCTCGGTGTGGACTACATCGACGAGTCGGAGGTGCTGACGCCGGCCGACTACGAGAACCACATCGACAAGTTCGCCTTCACGGTGCCGTTCGTGTGTGGCGCCACGAACCTCGGGGAGGCGCTGCGCCGCATCAACGAAGGTGCGGCGATGATCCGTTCGAAGGGCGAGGCCGGTACCGGCGACGTCTCGAACGCCACCACCCACATGCGCAGGATCCGGCAGGAGATCCGCCGGCTCACGTCGCTGCCGGAGGACGAACTGTACGTCGCGGCGAAGGAACTGCAGGCCCCGTACGACCTGGTCGTCGAGGTTGCCAAGGCAGGCAAGCTGCCCGTCACGCTGTTCACCGCCGGTGGTATCGCGACTCCCGCCGATGCCGCGATGATGATGCAGCTCGGCGCCGAGGGTGTCTTCGTCGGCTCGGGCATCTTCAAGTCCGGCAACCCGGCCCAGCGCGCAGCCGCGATCGTCAAGGCCACCACCTTTTTCGACGACCCGGACGTGCTCGCGAAGGTTTCCCGCGGTCTCGGCGAGGCGATGGTCGGCATCAACGTCGACGAGATCCCGCAGCCGCACCGGCTCGCCGAGCGCGGCTGGTGATCGCCCACCCGTGAGCGCACGGTGACGGTTCCCGTCACCGTGCGGTGGGGGAGGCGATATAGCCTTGGACCGCACAGTGGAAGGGGCGGGCATGGCGAAGATCGAAGAGATCCTGGCGCTCGAACAGATCGAGAAGGACATCTTCCGGGGCATCGCGACGGAGACGTTGTTGCCGCGGACGTTCGGAGGGCAGGTCGCGGGTCAGGCGCTGGTTTCCGCGGTGCGGACCGTCGATCCCGCGTTCGAAGTGCATTCGCTGCACGGCTACTTCCTGCGGCCCGGCAACCCGACGATGCAGATCGTCTATCTCGTCGATCGCATCCGCGACGGCCGGTCGTTCTGCACCCGCCGGGTGACCGCGGTGCAGGACGGCAAGGCGATCTTCACGATGTCGGCGTCGTTCCACGTGGACGAGCGGGGAATCGAGCATCAGGACACCATGCCGCGGGTCCCGATGCCCGAGGATCTGCCCGACCCGGACCTGGTCGACGACCCGACGGTGCACTGGGCGCGGATCGAATGGGCCGAATGGGAGTTCCGGTTCGTTCCGCGGGAGCAGATGGACACCTCGAGCCGCTGGGCGTCCCAGCAGCAGGTGTGGTTCCGCTCCCGCGAGGCACTGCCGGACGACCCCGTCTTCCACGTGTGCACCCTCGCGTACATGAGCGACATGACGCTGCTGGGATCGGCCAGTGTCGCCCATCCCGACGAGAAGACGCAGGGCGCCTCGCTCGACCACGCGATGTGGTTCATGCGTCCGTTCCGCGCCGACGACTGGCTGCTCTACGACCAGACGTCCCCGTCCGCCGGGTTCGGGCGCGCGCTGACGCAGGGCCGGATCTTCGACCGGAACGGCAACATGGTCGCCGCGGTCGTGCAGGAAGGATTGACCCGCTACCTGCGCGAATCGTGAACACATCCCGCCGGGGAGACCCGGCGGCACAACGAACAGGCAGGTAGTTTTCCGTGGGTACGACACCGACCATCGGCGTGCTGGCGTTGCAGGGCGACGTCCGTGAACACCGGGCCGCACTCGACGCGGCCGGCGCGCACACGATCGCGTTGCGCCGCGCGAGCGAACTCGACAGCGTCGACGGCGTGGTGATCCCCGGCGGCGAATCGACGACGATGAGCCGCCTGCTGCAGGTGTTCGATCTGCTCGAGCCGTTGCGGGCGCGGCTGCGGGACGGACTGCCCGCATTCGGTTCGTGTGCGGGCATGATCCTGCTCGCCTCGGAGGTCCTCGATACCCGGCCCGACGCCGAGCATCTCGACGCGCTCGACATCACGGTGCGCCGCAACGCATTCGGCCGCCAGGTCGACTCGTTCGAGACGGATCTCGAGGTGCTCGGTATCGACGACGGTCCGGTGCGTGCGGTGTTCATCCGCGCACCCTGGGTCGAAAAGGTCGGTGCCGGTGTGGAAGTGCTCGCGGCGGTGCCCGACGGGCCGGCGGCGGGGCGGGTCGTCGCGGTGCGGCAGGGAGTGGTGATGGCGACGTCCTTCCACCCCGAGGTCACCGGGGACCTGCGGGTGCACCGCATGTTCGTGGACGCGGTCCGGAAAGCCCGGTAGCCCCGGAGTAGAATCTCTGTTCCGACCTGTCGGTGCATGCCGACTTCACCTCGCCGGAAGGGGCTCGAAGCGAATGAGCGGCCACTCCAAATGGGCCACCACCAAGCACAAGAAGGCGGTCATCGACGCCAAGCGCGGCAAGATGTTCGCGAAGCTGATCAAGAACATCGAGGTGGCGGCCCGCACGGGTGGTAGTGACCCCGCCGGCAACCCGACGTTGTTCGACGCGATCCAGAAGGCGAAGAAGAGCTCGGTCCCCAACGACAACATCGAACGCGCCCGCAAGCGCGGCGGTGGCGAAGAGGCCGGCGGTGCCGACTGGCAGACCATCACCTACGAGGGCTACGGCCCCAACGGTGTCGCCATCCTCATCGAGTGCCTGACCGACAACCGCAACCGCGCGGCCGGTGAGGTGCGCACCGCGATGACCCGCAACGGCGGCAACATGGCGGACCCGGGTTCGGTGTCGTACCTGTTCACCCGCAAGGGCGTCGTCGTGCTGGAGAAGAACGGCCGCACCGAGGACGAGATCCTCGAGGTCGTCCTCGAAGCCGGCGCCGAGGAGATCAACGACCTGGGCGACAGCTTCGAGATCGTCTCCGAGGCCTCCGACCTGATTCCGGTGCGGACGGCGCTGGTCGAGGCCGGAATCGACTACGACTCGGCCGACCCGGACTTCCGGGCGTCGGTCGAGGTGCCCGTCGACGCCGAGGGCGCCCGCAAGGTGTTCAAGCTGGTCGACGCGCTCGAGGACTGCGACGACGTGCAGAACGTCTACACCAATGTCGACGTCTCGGACGAGGTGCTGGCCGAGCTCGACGCCTGAGCCACGGTCTTCGTCCCGCCGGGGCTGCGTGTCGCACTGCCGACGCGCAGCCCCGACGACTATGCTCTCGAACAGATGTTCGTGGCGGTGAGAGGTGGTCGGGTGCGTGTCATGGGTGTCGATCCCGGCCTGACCCGCTGCGGACTCGGCGTGGTGGACACCGGACGCGGCCGCGAGGTCCATCCGGTGGCCGTCGGGGTCGTGCGGACCCCCACCGACCTCGATCTCGCGCAGCGTCTGCTGCGGATCTCCGAATCCGCCGAGGAGTGGATGGACCGCTACCGGCCCGACGTGGTCGCCGTGGAACGGGTGTTCTCGCAGCACAACGTGCGCACCGCGATGGGAACCGCGCAAGCGGGTGGTGTCGTGGCCCTCGCCGCGGCCCGCCGGTCGATCCCCGTCATGTTCCACACCCCGAGCGAGGTCAAGGCTGCCGTTGCCCGTCACGGCAGCGCCGACAAGAAGCAGGTGACCGCCATGATCACCCGCATCCTCGAGCTCGACTCGGCACCCAAACCGGCGGATGCCGCGGACGCGCTGGCGCTGGCGGTCGCGCACTGCTGGCGCGCACCGATGCTCGCGCGCCTCGCGGCGGCCGAGGCCATGGCGGCCGCTCAGAAACGACGATACGAAGAGCGGCTGCGTGAGCAGGCGGCCGCGCGGAAGGCAGGTGGCCAGTGATCGGGTCGGTGCGCGGCGAGGTACTGGACATCGCCCTCGACCATGTCGTCATCGAGGCCGGCGGCATCGGCTACCGGATCAACGCGACACCGGCGACCCTCGGCACGCTGCGCCGGGGCGACGAGACCCGGCTGGTCACCGCGATGATCGTGCGCGAGGACTCGATGACGCTCTACGGGTTCGCGAACACCGAGGCGCGCGAGCTGTTCGGGCTGCTGCAGACCGTGTCCGGGGTCGGCCCGCGGCTGGCGATGGCCACCCTCGCGGTTCTGGAACCCGACGCGTTGCGCGCCGCGCTCGCCGAGGGCAACACGACCGCCCTCACTCGTGTCCCGGGCATCGGCAAACGCGGCGCCGAACGCATGATCGTCGAACTGCGCGACAAGGTCGCGGCGTTCGCGGGTGCCGGCGAGACGACGACGGCGGCCTCGGCGTCGCCGATCCGCGACCAGATCGTCGAGGCGCTGGTGGGGCTCGGATTCACCGCGAAGCAGGCCGAACCGGCCACCGACACCGTGCTCGCGGAGGATCCGGGCGCGGAGGTGTCCACGGCGCTGCGTGCCGCGCTCAAGCTGCTCGGTAGGTCGCGATGACCGACGAATACCGCGAATTCGACCGCGCCCACTCCACCGACCGGGACGAACCGTCGCCGGTGACCGCGCGGCACCTGCCGTCCGACAGCGACATCGAGACGAGCCTGCGGCCGAAGAGCCTCGACGACTTCATCGGCCAGCCGCGGGTGCGGGAACAGCTGCAGCTCGTGCTGCGGGCGGCCAAGCTTCGGGGCGGAACCCCCGACCACATCCTGCTGTCGGGACCGCCCGGCCTCGGCAAGACCTCCATGGCGATGATCATCGCCGCCGAGCTCGGCACGTCGCTGCGGCTCACGTCCGGCCCGGCGCTCGAACGTGCGGGCGACCTCGCTGCGATGCTCTCCAACCTCGCGGAGGGCGACGTGCTGTTCATCGACGAGATCCACCGCATCGCCCGGCCCGCCGAGGAGATGCTGTACCTCGCGATGGAGGACTTCCGGGTCGACGTCGTCGTCGGCAAGGGACCCGGAGCCACGTCGATCCCGCTCGAGGTCGCCCCCTTCACGCTGGTCGGCGCGACCACCCGTTCCGGTTCGCTGACCGGCCCCCTGCGCGACCGCTTCGGGTTCACCGCGCACATGGACTTCTACGAACCCGCCGAACTGCAGCAGATCCTGCATCGTTCGGCCCGGCTGCTGGGCATCGACCTGCGCGAGGATGCCGGTGCCGAGATCGCCGGCCGGTCCCGCGGCACTCCCCGTATCGCGAACCGGTTGCTGCGGCGCGTCCGGGACTACGCCGACGTGCGTTCCGACGGGGTCGTCACCCGCGAGATCGCCCAGGCGGCGCTGGCGGTCTACGACGTCGATCCGATCGGCCTGGACCGGCTGGACCGCGCCGTGCTCGGAGCCCTGGTGCGCAGCTTCGGCGGGGGACCGGTCGGGGTGTCCACCCTCGCGGTCGCGGTCGGTGAGGAACCGGCCACGGTCGAGGAGGTGTGCGAACCGTTCCTGGTGCGCGCGGGGATGATCGCCCGCACGCCGCGCGGGCGGGTCGCGACGCAGGCCGCATGGCTGCAGCTCGGTCTGACACCTCCGCCCGAGGCCGCAACCGGCGGCATCGAGGTGCGTGCGCGCGAACCGCAACTCGACCTGTTCGACGGGGACTGACCGCGCGGCCCGGGTGACGGGCCCACCATCCGCTCGGCGGGTGATGGCACACTGGTCTATTGCGTCGGCACGCGGAGGCCGCTCGTCAATCGATACCGAGGACTGACTTCAACGATGGAACTGCTCTTCCCGCTCTTGATCCTTGCACTGCTGGTGCCCACGTTCCTCGGAATCCGGCGTCAGAAGAAGGAAATGCAGAAGGTCACGGAGCTGCAGGATTCGCTGCGCATCGGTGACCGGGTGGCGACGACGGCGGGCCTGCACGCGACGGTCGTGGCGCTGTCCGACACCACCGTCGATCTCGAGATCGCGCCCGGCGTCGTCACCACGTGGGCACGCATGGTGGTCCGGGAGAAGCTCGAGGACACCACCGGTACCACCGGTAACACCGATACCGGTACGGTCTCGTTCGGCAAGGACGACGACACCGATCCGCCGGCGGGTCGTCCCACCGAATACTGATCTTCATCGGGCGGCGGCACCGGAGTGGTCTCGGGTGGCGTCGCGCAGCGGTCGCTGCGACCGCCACCACCGAACCACTCACTCGTTACGAGGAGACTGACTGACCGTGGCACCTTCCAACGGATCGGTGCATCCAGCGCGTTCCCTCGCCCTGTTCGGGGCGATCCTGGTGGCGCTGTATGCACTGGTCTTCTTCACCGGGGACAAGTCGCCGACACCGAAACTCGGTATCGACCTCCAGGGCGGCACCCGCGTCACGCTCACCGCCCGCACACCGGACGGCAGCAGCCCGAGCCAGGACAGCCTCCGGCAGGCGCAGCAGATCATCGAGACCCGCGTCAACGGCCTCGGCGTGTCCGGGTCCGAGGTCGTCGTCGACGGCGACAACCTGGTCATCACGGTGCCCGGCGACGACAGCGCGCAGGCCAAGACCCTCGGCCAGACCGCGCGGCTCTACATCCGGCCGGTCCTCGGTGGCCCGATCGCCAGCGCGAACACCAGGGGGGAGAACCCCGAGGCGCAGAACCCGGAGACCCAGAACCCGACCCAGTCCCCGGCGGAGCCGGCCCCGGTCGAGCCCGCACCGGAGAATCAGGCGCCCGAGAATCCGGCACCGGAGAACCCCGAGCCGCAGGGCCGGCCGTTCCCGGCCCAGGAGCCGACCGACACGCCGGTCGCACCGGAACCCACCGCCACCCCCGCACCCGCTCCGGAGGCACCGGCCGGCGGTGAGCTCGACCCGCAGGCGCAGGCCGCCGCGGACATCGCCGCCGCGAAGGCGCTGCGGCAGAGCGAGGATCCCGCGACCCAGCAGCAGGCCGCGATGTCCCTGGACTGCTCGGTCGCCGATCCGCTCGCCGGCAACGACGATCCGGCCCTGCCGCTCGTCGCGTGCTCGACCGACGGCACCTCCGTCTACCTGCTCGGCCCCAGCATCATCGACGGTCAGCAGATCACCGACGCCACGGCCGGTTTCAACAGCCAGCAGTCCCGCTACGAGGTCAGCCTGACCTTCGACAGCGAGGGCAGCAACACGTGGGCGCAGTTCACCGCCGCGAACATCGGCCAGCAGGCCGCGTTCACGCTCGACTCGAAGGTCGTCAGCGCACCCGTCATCCAGGGCGCGACGCCCGCCGGCAGCGCCACGTCGATCACCGGCAACTTCACCAACACCCAGGCCACCGAACTCGCGAACACCCTCAAGTACGGTTCGCTGCCGCTCTCGTTCGTGGCCTCCGAAGCCGAAACCGTCTCCGCGACGCTCGGATTCGCGTCGTTGCAGGCCGGCCTGATCGCCGGTGCGGTCGGTCTCGTGCTGGTGCTGCTGTACTGCCTCGCGTACTACCGCATGCTCGGACTGCTCACCGCGCTGTCGCTGGTGCTCTCCGGCCTGGCCGTGTACGCGATCATGGTGCTGCTCGGCCGCTACATCGGCTACACGCTCGACCTGGCCGGTATCGCCGGCCTCATCATCGGTATCGGCATGACGGCCGACTCGTTTGTGGTGTTCTTCGAACGCATCAAGGACGAGATCCGCGAGGGCCGCAGCTTCCGATCCGCGGTACCGCGCGGTTGGGCGCGTGCCCGCCGGACGATCCTGTCCGGAAACGCGGTCAGCTTCATCGCCGCGGCGGTGCTGTACTTCCTCGCCGTCGGGCAGGTGCGCGGGTTCGCCTTCACTCTCGGCCTGACCACCATCCTCGACGTGGTCGTCGTGTTCCTGGTGACCTGGCCCCTGGTGCATCTGGCATCGACCTCGAAGTTCTGGTCCAAGCCGAGTGTCAACGGACTCGGCGCCATCCAGCAGGTGGCGCGTGAGCGTCAGCTCGCAGCGGCCTCGGCGAAGGAGGCGTGACGATGACCGACACGACGACGGCACCGCACCACAGTGGACTGTCCCGCCTCTACACCGGCACCGGTGGTTTCGACATCGTCGGACGCCGCAAGTTCTACTACGTGCTCACCGGCGCGATCGTGCTCGTCGCGCTGCTGAGCATGCTCATCCGAGGCTTCTCCTGGGGTATCGACTTCGAGGGCGGCACGCGAATCCAGATGCCCGCGGTCGAGGGCGTGACCACCGAACAGGTCGAGACGGTCTACAGCGACACGCTCGGCACGGAGCCGGTGGCGGTGCAGACCGTCGGTTCGGGTGCCGGCGCGACCATCCAGATCCGCTCCGAGGCGCTCGATCTCGTGCAGGTCAACGCCCTGCAGTCGGCATTGTTCGAGGAGTTCCAGCCGACCGACAGCGACGGCGTCCCCTCCCGCAACACCATCAGCGTCGCCGACGTGAGCGAGACGTGGGGCGGGCAGATCACCAAGAAGGCGCTGATCGCGCTCGTGGTGTTCCTCGTGATCGTCAGCGTCTACATCGCCGTGCGCTACGAGCGGGACATGGCGATCGCGGCGATCGCGGCGTTGTTCTTCGACATGATCGTCACCGCGGGCATCTATTCGCTGGTCGGCTTCGAGGTCTCGCCCGCGACCGTCATCGGTCTGCTCACCATCCTCGGTTTCTCGCTGTACGACTCGGTCGTCGTGTTCGACAAGGTCGAGGAGAACACCCGCGGCATCCTGCACCTGCATCGGCGCACCTATGCCGAACAGGCGAACCTGGCCGTCAACCAGACGCTGATGCGGTCGATCAACACCACGATCATCTCGGTGCTGCCGGTGATCGCGCTGATGGTGATCGCGGTGTGGCTCCTCGGCGTCGGCACGCTCAAGGACCTGGCGCTCGTGCAGCTGGTCGGCATCGTCGTCGGTGCCTACTCGTCGA
>NZ_JADZGH010000130.1:3892-5388 GCF_015865005.1 Rhodococcus sp. CX | reverse complement strand
ACACCAGGAAGGTGCTCGCCAAGCGGGAGGCCGCCGCCGGCCGGGCCGCGACCGCGGCCGCTGTGGTCGACGCCGAGCCGGTATCGGTTCCGGATCGCTCCGGCGCGCACGCGGTGCACCGGCAGCCGACCGCGCCGGCGCAGCGTGCGCCGAGACCCGGCGCGCGGCCGACGGGGAAGCGCGGCAAGAGAAGGCCCTGACATGGCGGCAACCGAACGGACCCAGCGCACCCGACGACTACGACGGTCGCTCCGGACCGTGGTCACCGCTGCGGCGGTGACCGCGGTCGCGGCCGGAGCCGTGGCCTGCGGCTCCTCCGACGAACCGCTGCACTCGATCGGCTACGCGATCGACGGGACCGTCACCACCTACAACGCCAACACCGTCGACGGTGCCGCGTCGGGTGCGCGGCAGGCGCTCGCGCGCGTGCAGCCCGGCTTCGGCTATGTGGGGCCGGCCGGCCGCGTCGTCGCCGACACCGACCTCGGTACCGCCACCGTCATGCCCGCCGATCGGCTCACCGTCCAGTACCGGCTCGCCGCGGATTCGGTGTACTCCGACGGGGTGCCGATGAGCTGCGACGACCTCGTGCTGGCGTGGGCTGCGGCGTCCGGCCGTTTCACCGCCCCGGACGAAACCGGTGCCGTGGTGAACGTGTTCGACTCGGCGCAGCGCGGCGGATACGCCGACATCGAGCGGGTCGACTGCCAGCCCGGTTCGAAGGACGCGACCGTCGTCTTCCGTGCGGACCGCTCCGACACGGACTGGAAGTCGCTGTTCGGGGCCACCGAGCTGCTGCCCTCGCACGTGGTGGCCCGGGTGTCCGGGGTCGCCGACCCGGTCGCGGCGATCAACGGCGGTGACCTCGACGCGGTGCGTCGGATGGCGGACTTCTGGAACACCGGCTGGAACCTGACCCCCGGAGCGCTCGACCTCTCGCTGCTGCCGTCGGCCGGGCCGTATCGCATCGAGTCCTACACGGCCGAGGACGGTCTCGTCCTCGTCGCGAACGAACGCTGGTGGGGCAACCGCCCAGCCACGGACACGATCGTGGTGTGGCCGCGTGGCACCGCCGCATCGACCGCGTCCGAGGACGGCCGGATCCACGTCGTCGACAGCGCCGACGGTGCCCTCGAGGGCATCGGCGCCGGGGACGGCGCCACCGTGTCGACGGTGCCCTCGCGCAACGTCGAGCAGCTGACACTCGCCACCAAGGGCGTGTTCGCGAACCCGGCGGCGCGGCGCGCGTTCGCGTTGTGCATTCCCCGCGGGGAACTGTTCGACCAGCTCGGAACGGTCGCCGACGCGCCGGACGCGGGGCTCGGTGCCGGACCGGTCGATTCCCGGATTCTCTCGGCGGATTCCCCGCTGTATCCCGGCGTGGCCGGAACCGCTTCCCGGTACGCCCAGGCCGACCGGGAGGCGGCGAAGCGCGAACTCGCCGCCACCGGCCAGGAGCGGATCACCGTCCGGGTCGGCTACCTCGGGCCCGACCC
>NZ_JADZGH010000130.1:0-3882 GCF_015865005.1 Rhodococcus sp. CX | reverse complement strand
CGCGACGCCGGTATCGAGGTCGTCGACGCCGGATCCGAGACGTTCACGCCGTCACAACTGACGACGGGACAGTTCGATGCCGTCCTCGCCGGCACGGCCGCGGTCGCCGGGGCCGGCGGTACCGCCGACATGGCCGACGCCCGCGGCGCCCTGCACTCCGGGACCGGCGGCAACGTCGGTGGTTTCGCGAACCGCCGCGTCGACGAGATCCTCGACGCGCTGCTCGTCACCTCGGACAATGCCGCGGTGGCCGCCCTGGCCGGTGAAGCCGAGACGATCCTGTGGAACGAGATGCCGACGGTGCCGCTGTTCGCGCAGCCCCGCACCACCACGCTCGCGCCCGGGATGCACGTCGCCGTCGCGAATCCGACGACCGCGGGTGCGGGCTGGAACATGGACCGGTGGATACTGACCAGGTGAGCATCCACGGAACCGTCGACCCTGTCCTCCTCGAACGCGCCGCGACCGCGGTGACCGAACGGACCCGGTGGGTCGACGACTTTCCGACCCCCGGTGTGCGCTTCGCGGACCTCACCCCGGTGCTCGCGGACGGTCCGGCCTTCGGTGCGGTGATCGCCGCGCTGGCGGCCGTCGCGGAGGGCGCGGAACTGGTGGCCGGCGTCGACGCGCGGGGTTTCCTCCTCGGCGGTGGGATCGCCCGCGAACTCGGGGTCGGGGTCTTGGCGGTGCGCAAGGCCGGCAAGCTTCCGCCGCCGGTGCGCACCTGCGAGTACTCCCTCGAGTACGGCTCCGCATCCATCGAGATTCCGGGCGATTCGATTGCCCTCGAGGGTCGCCGGGTATTCGTCGTCGACGACGTCCTGGCCACCGGCGGCACCCTCGCCGCGACCGTGCAGTTGCTCGAGGAAGCGGGTGCGGACGTGGTCGCGGTGTCGGTCGTGACCGAGATCGAGGCGCTGGCCGGACGCGCACGGCTCGCGAAGCACCCGCTGACGTCGATCGTGCGGATCTGAGGACTACAGTTGGCGCAGGTACCCGGGCCGGGCGGCCCCGGCGGGCCGAGCACGACGGTCCGGGCAATGCGGCGGGAGGAGTGGGTATGACCCAGAATCTTGATCGGTCGTCGAACTCCGGCCCCACCCCGACACCGGCATCGACGTCCGCGTCGCGCCGGGTGCGGGCGCGGCTGGCCCGGCGCATCACCGGACAGCGCGGAACCACGCTCAAGCCGGTGCTCGAGCCGCTGGTCACGATCCACCGTGAGCTGTATCCGAAGGCCGATCTGTCGCAGCTGCAGCGCGCCTACGACGTCGCCGAGGAACGCCACGCCACGCAGAAGCGCAAGTCCGGCGACCCGTACATCACCCATCCGCTCGCGGTCGCGACGATCCTCGCCGAGCTCGGGATGGACACCACGACGCTCGTCGCGGCACTGCTGCACGACACGGTCGAGGACACCGGTTACAGCCTCGAACAGCTCACCGCCGAGTTCGGCGAGGAGGTCGCGCACCTCGTCGACGGGGTCACCAAGCTCGACAAGGTCGTCCTCGGCAATGCCGCCGAGGCCGAGACCATCCGCAAGATGATCATCGCGATGGCGCGGGACCCGCGGGTCCTGGTCATCAAGGTCGCCGACCGGCTGCACAACATGCGCACGATGCGTTTCCTGCCGCCCGAGAAGCAGGCGCGCAAGGCCCGCGAGACCCTCGAGGTGATCGCGCCGCTCGCGCATCGTCTCGGCATGGCGACGGTCAAGTGGGAGCTCGAGGACCTGTCGTTCGCGATCCTGCATCCGAAGAAGTACGAGGAGATCGTCCGCCTTGTCGCGACCCGCGCGCCGTCCCGCGACACCTACCTGGCGAAGGTGCGCGCCGAGATCAACGCGACGCTGGCGGCGTCGCGGATCGACGCGACCGTCGAGGGCCGGCCCAAGCACTACTGGTCGATCTACCAGAAGATGATCGTGAAGGGCCGCGACTTCGACGACATCCACGACCTGGTCGGGGTGCGCATCCTCTGCAACGAGATCCGCGACTGCTACGCCGCGGTCGGTGTGGTGCATTCGCTGTGGCAGCCGATGGCGGGCCGCTTCAAGGACTACATCGCCCAGCCGCGCTACGGCGTGTACCAGTCCCTGCACACCACCGTCATCGGTCCGGAGGGCAAGCCGCTCGAGGTGCAGATCCGCACCCGCGAGATGCACCGGACCGCCGAGTTCGGGATCGCCGCGCACTGGCGCTACAAGGAAACCAAGGGCAAGCACTCGGGCGACGCCAACGAGCTCGACGACATGGCGTGGATGCGTCAGCTGCTCGACTGGCAGCGTGAGGCCGCGGATCCGGGGGAGTTCCTCGAGTCGCTGCGCTACGACCTGGCGGTCAAGGAGATCTTCGTGTTCACGCCGAAGGGCGACGTGATCACGTTGCCGTCGGGGTCGACGCCGGTGGACTTCGCGTACGCGGTGCACACCGAGGTCGGGCACCGGTGCATCGGTGCCCGCGTCAACGGCCGGCTCGTCGCGCTCGAACGCAAACTCGAGAACGGCGAGGTCGTCGAGGTGTTCACCTCGAAGGACCCGAACGCGGGACCGAGCCGCGACTGGCAGTCGTTCGTGGGATCCCCGCGCGCCAAGGCGAAGATCCGCCAGTGGTTCGCGAAGGAACGCCGCGAGGAGGCCCTCGAGGCGGGCAAGGACGCCATCGCGAAGGAGGTGCGGCGCGTCGGGCTGCCCCTGCAGCGGTTGATGAACGCCGACCTGATGCTCGCGGCCGCCAAGGAACTGCGCTACAGCGACGTGTCCGCGCTGTACACGGCGGTGGGGGAGCACCACGTCTCCGCGCAGCACGTCGTGCAGCGCCTGGTGACGATGCTCGGCGGTGTCGGCGGTGTCGAAGAGGAACTCGCCGAACGGGCGACGCCGTCGACGACGCCGACCCGGTCGCGACAGAGCGGTGATTCGGGAGTCGAGGTTCCCGGGGCGCCGGGCACCGTCTCGAAGCTCGCCAAGTGCTGCACCCCGGTCCCGGGCGACGAGATCATGGGCTTCGTGACCCGCACCGGTTCGGTCAGCGTGCACCGCACCGACTGCACCAACGCCGGATCGCTGAAGGAGCAGTCGGAGCGGATCATCGAGGTGAAGTGGGCGCCGTCCCCGTCGTCGGTGTTCCTCGTCGCGATCCAGATCGAGGCGCTGGACCGGCACCGGCTGTTGTCGGACGTCACCAAGGCACTCGCCGACGAGCGCGTGAACATCCTGTCGGCGTCGGTGACCACGTCGGGAGACCGGGTCGCGGTCAGCCGGTTCACGTTCGAGATGGGTGATCCCAAGCATCTCGGGCACGTGCTGAACGTCGTCCGCAACGTGGAAGGCGTCTACGACGTCTACCGCGTGACGTCGGCGGCCTGACCCGGCGAGATTCGGGACCGGTCAGCGGACGCCGGTGATCACCACCGGCGTCGTCGGGGTGCCACCGCCGAGGCGGCTGCTGCCGTCGTGACCGGCCGCCGCGGCCGCGTCGAGCAGCGGCAGGCCCGCCTCCCCGACGGTGCCCAGGACCGTGTACTCCGGATACAGCACCGAATCCCCGATGACCAGGAAGAACTGGCTGCCGTTGGTGTCGGGCCGGCCGGTGTTGGCCATCGCGATCGTGCCGCGCGGGTAGAGCGTCGGGGGTGCCTGGTAGCCGTCGGAGCCGTGCGACACGGTCACCGGCCACTCGTCCGCGAACGTGTAGCCGGGACCGCCGGTTCCGGTGCCCGACGGGTCCCCGCACTGGTACAGGCGGGCACCCTCGTCGGTGGACAGACGATGGCAGGCGACGTCGTCGTAGAAACCCTGCCGGGCCAGCGAGACGAGGCTGTTCACCGCACACGGCGCGTCGGCGCGATCGAGCTCGAGCGGTACCGCACCGATGCTGGTGT
>NZ_JADZGH010000129.1:11769-15273 GCF_015865005.1 Rhodococcus sp. CX | reverse complement strand
GCCCGCACCTGCGCGTTCGAGCTGAATCTCGATGCCCTGCCGATCGTCGAGTCGCTGCCGGCGCCCGTCGTGTCGCCGTTCCCGCCGGTGTTGCAGGATGTCGCAGTCGTCGTCGACAAGGCCGTGCCCGCGGCGTCGGTCGAGGCGGCGCTGCGCGCCGGGGGCGGCGATCTGCTCGAGGACGTGCGCCTGTTCGACGTGTTCGAAGGCGCCCAGGTCGGGGAGGACCGCAAGTCGCTGGCGTTCGCGCTGCGGTTCCGCGCTCCGGACCGCACCCTCACCGAGGACGAGGCGAGCGCGGCCCGCGACGCCGCGGTGGCTTCCGCGTCGGCTGCAGTCGGAGCGCAACTGCGCGGATGATGGTCGGGTGGGCACGTATGTAGCCGTCGGGGGTGTGCGTGCCCACCTCGATCCCGGGAATCGACAGGATTCCGGCGCGGCCGCTGCGTCGGCGGCGATGGGGGACAGCGCCCCGACCGGCGACGTAGCCTGGAACCATGACCACGGACCCGCGCGACCCCGACCGTGCTCCCGAACCCGAGCGGCCCGACCACCCGGTTCCGGATGTGACTCCGGCCGAACCGAATTCGCCGACCGTGCCCGACGTGCCGCCGGGCCCGGACATCCCGGACGTGACGCCCGCCGACCCCGAACCGGAGGTCGAACCGTCCCCGTCGGTGCCCGACGTGACACCCGCCGAAGGGGTGGTGCGCGCACCGTCGATCGAGGAGATCACCGGCTACACCGAGGCGGGGGTGCCGACCTTCGAGGCGGTCCGCGACAAGATCGAGAAGCGTCTCGGCACCGCGATGGGTGCGGAGGAACTGGCCCGGGAGACCGAACCCGCGCGCACGCTCGAGGAGGAGTTCGAGGACAGGAAGAAGGCGGCCGCGGACAAGCTCGCCGAGATCCGGCGTTCGATGAGCTCCTGATCCACCGCCGGCTGCCCGCCGCCCATCCGGTGTCCGAGCGAATGTACCGTTCATTCGGTTGAAGGAGACGAGCGATACGTTCGCTCGGGTGGGGGTGGGCGGTTCCGGCGACCCGTGAGTGAATAAATTTGCATCGCCGTGCATAATGAATCGTATGGGTAACTCACCGGCATTCACGGCGACGCCGCAGTCGCCGATTCGGGTCGCGGTGGCGGGCGCCAGCGGCTACGCGGGCGGCGAAGTCCTCCGCCTGCTCCTCGGGCACCCCGCCTACCAGGACGGCTCCCTCGTCATCGGCGCACTGACCGCCGGCGGCAACGCCGGCGCGACCCTCCGCGAGTTCCACCCGCACCTGCTGCCCCTCGCCGACCGCGTCCTCGGCGCCACCGACCTCGACACCCTCACCGGTCACGACGTCGTCTTCCTGGGCCTGCCCCACGGGCACTCGGCGGTCATCGCCGAACAGCTCCCGGACACCACTGTCGTCATCGACTGCGGCGCCGACTTCCGGCTCGAATCCAGCGACGACTGGGCACGCTGGTACGGCGGCGAACACGCCGGCACCTGGCCCTACGGCATGCCCGAACTCCCCGGCAAACGCGAGCAGCTCGTCGGCGCCACCCGCATCGCGGTGCCCGGCTGCTACCCGACGTCCGCCTCGCTCGCGCTGGCCCCGGCGGTCGCCGCCGGCATCGTCGAACCGAAGGTGCAGATCGTCGCGGTCTCCGGCACCTCCGGCGCCGGCAAGTCCCCGAAGGTCGACCTGCTCGGCTCCGAGGTGATGGGCTCGGTCCGCGCCTACGGCGTCGGCGGCGTCCACCGGCACACCCCGGAGATCAAGCAGAACCTCTCCGCCCTCGCCGGCACCGAGGTCTCCGTCTCCTTCACCCCCGTCCTCGCGCCCATGCCGCGCGGCATCCTCGCCACCTGCACCGCACCGACCACCGCGACCGCCGCCGAGGCCCGTGCCGTGTACGAGAAGGCCTACGGCGACGAGCCGTTCGTGCAGCTGCTCCCCGAGGGCGTCCTGCCGGCCACCGGCTCGGTGGTCGGGTCCAACGCCGTGCAGCTCGCCGTCACCGTCGACGCCGACGCCGGCCTGCTGATCGTCGTCGCCGCGCTCGACAACCTGACCAAGGGCACCGCCGGCGCCGCGGTGCAGTCCATGAACCTGGCGCTCGGCCTGCCCGAGACCGCCGGCCTGTCCACCGTAGGAGTGGCCCCGTGACCGACCGGACCCCGCCCGCCGACGACACGCACGCGGAGCACGTCTACGCCGACGCCGTCGACATCGCCGGAGGCCGGCTCATCCGCACCCAGGGCGTGACCAGCCCCGCCGGTTTCCGGGCCGCCGGGATCCGCGCCGGCATCAAGGCCAGCGGCATCCCCGACCTCGCGCTCGTCTTCAACGAGGGCCCCGACCTGGCCGCCGCCGGCGTCTTCACCACCAACAAGGTCAAGGCCGCCCCCGTGCTGTGGTCCAGGCAGGTCCTCACCTCCGGCGCGCTGCGCGCGGTCATCCTCAACTCCGGCGGCGCCAACGCCTGCACCGGTCCCGGCGGTTTCCAGGACACCCACGCCACCGCCGAGGCCCTCGCCGACGCGCTGAGCAACTGGGGCACCGAAACCGGTGCCGGCGAGATCGCGGTGTGCTCCACCGGCCTGATCGGCGACCGACTGCCCATGGACAAGGTCCTCGCCGGCGTGCAGGAGATCGTCCACGAACTCGGCGGCGGCATCTCCGGCGGCACCGACGCCGCCTACGCGATCATGACCACCGACACCGTCCCCAAGCAGGCCGCGCTGCACCACGCCGACAAGTGGAACGTCGGCGGCATGGGCAAGGGCGCCGGCATGCTCGCCCCCGCGCTCGCCACCATGCTGGTCGTGCTCACCACCGACGCGGTCGCCACCTCCGCCCAGCTCGACGAGGCACTGCGCAACGCCACCCGGCGGACCTTCGACCGGCTCGACATCGACGGCGCCACCTCCACCAACGACACCGTGCTGCTGCTCGCGTCCGGTGCCAGCGGCATCGCCCCCGCCCAGGAAGACCTCAACGCCGCGGTCCTCGCCGTGTGCGACAGCCTCGCCGACCAGATGATGGCCGACGCCGAGGGCGTCACCAAGCGGGTCACCGTCACCGTCCGCGGCGCCGCCAGCGAATCCGACGCCCTCATCGGCGCCCGCACCGTCGCCCGCGACAGCCTGGTCAAGACCGCGCTGTTCGGCTCCGACCCCAACTGGGGCCGCGTCCTCGCCGCCATCGGCATCGCCCCCATCGAACTCGACCCGGACAAGATCTCGGTGACCTTCAACGGCAGTCCCGTGTGCATCGACGGCGTCGGGGCACCCGGCGCCCGCGAGGTCGACCTGTCCGGCATCGACATCGCCCTCGACATCGACCTCGGCATCGGCGACGCCGAAGTGTCCATCCGCACCACCGACCTCTCGCACGCGTACGTCGAAGAGAACTCGGCGTACTCGTCGTGACGGCACAGAATGTGACGGGAGACGACATGCTCGACGACCTCATCGCGAGCCTCACCTCGCACCAGAAGGCATTCGTGCT
>NZ_JADZGH010000129.1:0-11759 GCF_015865005.1 Rhodococcus sp. CX | reverse complement strand
CGGTGGCAACGCCATGATCGACGACGACCTCAAGTCGGCGTTCGCCGCCGACATGGCCTTCCTGCGCACCGTCGGCATCCACCCCGTGGTCGTGCACGGCGGCGGCCCCCAGATCAACGCCATGCTGAAGCGCCTCGGCATGGAAGGGGAGTTCCGCGGCGGCTTCCGGGTCACCACACCCGAAGTCATGGACGTCGTACGGATGGTGCTCTTCGGCCAGGTCGGCCGCGAACTGGTCGGGCTGATCAACAGCCACGGCCCGTACGCCGTCGGCATCTCCGGTGAGGACGCCCGGCTGTTCACCGCCACCCGACGCACCGTCGTCGTCGACGGTGAGGACACCGACATCGGGCTCGTCGGCGACGTCACCACCGTCGACCCGGCCGCCGTCCTCGACCTCATCGCCGCCGGCCGCATCCCCGTCGTCTCCACGATCGCGCCGGATGCCGACGGGGTCGTGCACAACATCAACGCCGACACCGCCGCGGCCGCGCTCGCCGAAGCGCTCGGCGCCGAGAAACTCGTCGTCCTCACCGACGTCGAAGGGCTCTACACGAACTGGCCCGACCGCAGCTCGCTGGCGTCGCAGATCGACGCCGCCGCGCTCACCGAACTGCTGCCGTCCCTCGACGCGGGCATGGTCCCCAAGATGGAAGCCTGCCTGCGCGCCGTGCAGGGCGGGGTCCCCACCGCTCACGTCATCGACGGCCGCCAGCCGCACTCCGTTCTGCTCGAACTGTTCACCGAAGAGGGCATCGGCACCATGGTGACCCCCACCCAGGAAGGCACAGCATGACCGGCACGTCCGATCTGCAGGAACGCTGGGCGCATTCGCTCATGCACAACTACGGCGTGCCGAAGGTCGCGCTCGTCGCCGGTGACGGCGCGATCGTCACCGACGCCGACGGCAAGCAGTACCTCGACCTGCTCGGCGGCATCGCCGTCAACAGCCTCGGCCACCGCCACCCGGCCATCATCGAGGCCGTCACCGCGCAGCTGAACCAGCTCGGGCACGTGTCGAACCTCTACGCCTCGCCGCCGGTGCTCGAGCTCGCCGAACGGCTGCTCGCGCACTTCGGGCACGAGGGCCGGGTGTTCTTCTGCAACTCCGGCACCGAAGCCAACGAGGCGGCCTTCAAGATCGCCCGGCTCACCGGCCGCCTCAAGATCATCGCCGCGGAGAAGGCGTTCCACGGACGCACCATGGGCGCGCTCGCCCTCACCGGCCAGCCCGACAAGCGCGCACCCTTCGAACCCATGCCCGCCGGCGTCGAATTCGTCCCCTACGGCGACATCGCCGCCCTCGAAGCCGCCGTCGACGAGAACACCGCCGCCGTGTTCCTCGAACCGATCATGGGCGAGTCCGGTGTCGTGGTCCCGCCCGAGGGCTACCTCGCCGCGGCCCGGCGCATCACCACCGAGAAGGGCGCGCTGCTCGTCCTCGACGAGGTGCAGACCGGCATCGCCCGCACCGGCACGTTCTTCGCGCACCAGGCAGCCGGGGTCGTCCCGGACGTGATGACCCTCGCCAAGGGACTCGGCGGCGGCCTGCCCATCGGCGCCGTCGTCGCGACCGGCCCCGCCGCCGAGCTGTTCCAGCCCGGGAAGCACGGCACCACCTTCGGCGGAAACCCCGTGTGCGCGGCCGCCGCGCTCGCAGTGCTGCGCACCATCGACGAACAGAATCTCCTCGACCACGTCAACTCCGTCGGCAAGCACCTCGCCACCGGCATCGAGGAACTCGGACACCCGCTCGTCGACCACGTCCGCGGCTCCGGTCTGCTGCTCGGCGTCGTCCTCACCGCCCCGAAGTCGGCCGCGGTCGAGGCGGCCGCGCGCGACGCCGGATACCTCGTCAACGCCGCGGCACCCGACGTCATCCGGCTCGCCCCGCCGCTGATCCTCACCGAGGACCAGGCCGACGGGTTCGTCGCCGCACTGCCCGCGATCCTCGACACGGCCCAGACGGAAGGGACGAGCTAACCCATGGTCAGGCACTTCCTGCGCGACGACGACGTCACCCCCGCCGAACAGGCACAGATCCTCGACCTCGCAGCCGAGCTCAAGAAGGCGCCCCTGTCGCGCCGCCCCCTCGAGGGGCCCTACAGCGTCGCGGTGCTGTTCGACAAGACGTCCACCCGCACCCGCTTCTCGTTCGACGCCGGCATCGCCCAACTCGGCGGTCACGCGATCGTCGTCGACGCCGGCACGACCCAGCTGGGCAAGGGCGAAACCCTCGAGGACACCGCGCGCGTCTTCTCCCGGTACACCGAGGCCGTCGTGTGGCGCACCTACGGTCAGGACCGCATCGAGGCCCTCGCCGCGCACTCCACCGTCCCGGTGGTCAACGCGCTCACCGACACGTTCCACCCGTGCCAGGTGCTCGCCGACCTGCAGACCATCCGCGAACACAAGGGCAGCACCGCGGGCCTCTCCCTGGCCTACTTCGGCGACGGCGCCAACAACATGGCGCACTCGCTGATGCTCGGCGGCGTCACCGCCGGCATGCACGTCACGATCGCGTCCCCGGCCGAATTCGTCCCCGACCCGGGCATCGTGGCCGCCAGCTGTGTCCGCGCCGAGGAGACCGGCGGCAGCGTCACCCTCACCGACGACCCGCAGGCCGCCGCAACCGACGCCGACGTGCTCGTCACCGACACCTGGGTGTCGATGGGACAGGAGGACGACGGCCTCGACCGCGACTCGGTGTTCCGGCCGTTCCAGGTCGACGCCGAACTCCTGGCCCTGTCGAAACCCGACTCCATCGTGCTGCACTGCCTGCCCGCCTACCGCGGACGGGAGATCACCGCCGATGTCCTCGACGGACCCCGTGCGGTCGTGTGGGACGAAGCCGAGAACCGGCTGCACGCCCAGAAGGCGCTGCTCGTGTGGTTGCTCGAGCAGCGGGAGCACTGACCGTGAGCACCGCCGCGAGCCGACCCGAGGGAACGACGGACCGCCCCGCCGCATCCTCGGCCCCGACGCGCGCGGCGCGGCAGGCGCGGATCACCGCGCTCGTTTCGACCCGCGAGGTGCGCAGCCACACCGAACTGGCCGCGCTGCTCGCCGCCGAAGGCATCGAGGTGTCCACCGCGACCCTGTCGCGCGACCTCGAGGAACTCGGCGCGGTCAAGCTCCGCGCCGCCGACGGGGGAGCCGGGGTGTACGTCGTGCCCGAGGACGGCAGCCCCGTGCGCGGGGTGTCCGGAGGCACCGACCGATTGTCCCGTCTCCTGGGGGAATTGCTCGTCTCCACCGACCACAGCGGCAACATCGCGGTGCTGCGCACACCGCCCGGGGCAGCGCACTATCTGGCCAGTGCACTCGATCGGGCATCATTACCTGAGGTCGTCGGCACGATCGCCGGGGACGACACCATCGCGGTGATCGCCCGGGAGCCGACGACGGGGGCTGAACTGGCCGCCAAAATCGAATCACTCGCGTGAACTACCACCCATAGACGTCAGTCGAATCAAGAAGGAGCGCAAGAACAATGGCCGATCGCGTCGTACTCGCCTACTCGGGCGGGCTGGACACCTCCGTTGCCATCAGCTGGATCGGCAAGGAGACCGGCAAGGAGGTCGTCGCCGTCGCCATCGATCTCGGCCAGGGCGGCGAGGACATGGAGGTCGTGCGTCAGCGCGCCCTCGACTGCGGTGCCGTCGAATCCATCGTCGTCGACGCCAAGGACGAATTCGCCAACGAGTACTGCCTGCCCACCATCCAGGCCAACGCGCTCTACATGGACCGCTACCCGCTGGTGTCCGCGATCAGCCGTCCGCTGATCGTCAAGCACATCGTGCAGGCCGCCCGCGAGCACGGCGGCACCATCGTCTCGCACGGCTGCACCGGCAAGGGTAACGACCAGGTGCGCTTCGAGGTCGGCTTCGGCGCCCTCGCTCCCGACCTGCAGGTCATCGCCCCGGTGCGCGACTACGCGTGGACCCGCGAGAAGGCCATCGCGTTCGCCGGCGAGCACAACCTGCCGATCAACGTGACCAAGAAGTCGCCGTTCTCCATCGATCAGAACGTGTGGGGCCGCGCCGTCGAGACCGGCTTCCTCGAGGACCTGTGGAACGCCCCCACCAAGGACGTCTACGACTACACCGAGGACCCCACCCTCAACTGGCAGGCCCCCGACGAGCTGATCGTCACCTTCGAGGCCGGCCGCCCAGTCGCGATCGACGGCAAGCACGTCACCGTCCTCGAGGCCATCCAGCAGCTCAACAAGCGCGCCGGCGCGCAGGGCGTGGGCCGCCTCGACATGGTCGAGGACCGCCTCGTCGGCATCAAGAGCCGCGAGATCTACGAGGCGCCCGGCGCCATCGCCCTGATCACCGCGCACCAGGAACTCGAGCACGTCACCCTCGAGCGTGAACTCGGCCGCTACAAGCGGCGCGTCGAGGAGCGCTGGAGCGAGCTGGTGTACGACGGCCTGTGGTACTCGCCGCTCAAGACCGCTCTCGACGCCTTCATCAAGCACACGCAGGAACGCGTCACCGGCGACATCCGCATGGTGATGCACGGCGGACACATCACCGTCAACGGCCGCCGCAGCCCCGAGTCGCTGTACGACTTCAACCTCGCCACCTACGACGAGGGCGACAGCTTCGACCAGTCCAACGCCAAGGGCTTCGTGCAGATCCACGGCCTGTCGTCGAAGGTCGCCGCGAAGCGCGATCTGGGCCTGTAGATCATGACCAGCCAGGACTCTCACGGCACCAACGAAGGCGCCCTGTGGGGCGGCCGGTTCGCATCCGGACCGGCCGCCGCCATGGCGGCACTGAGCAAGTCCACGCACTTCGACTGGGCGCTCGCCCCGTACGACGTGCGCGCCTCCCAGGCGCACGCGAAGGTCCTGCACCGGGCCGGGCTGCTCAGCGACGACGACCTCGCCACCATGCTCGACGGCCTCGACCGGCTCGCCGCCGACGTCGCGTCCGGGGCGTTCGTTCCCGCCGAGTCCGACGAGGACGTCCACGGCGCCCTCGAACGCGGCCTCATCGACCGGGTCGGACCGGAGGTCGGCGGACGCCTGCGCGCGGGCCGGTCCCGCAACGACCAGGTGGCCACGCTGTTCCGGATGTGGCTGCGCGACGCCGCGCGGCGCATCTCCGACGGGGTGCTGAACGTCGTCGAGGCCATCGCGAACCAGGCTGCCGCGCACCCGCAGGCGGTCATGCCGGGCAAGACGCACCTGCAGGCCGCGCAACCGGTCCTGCTCGCGCACCACCTGCTCGCGCACGCGCACCCGCTGCTGCGCGACGTGCAGCGGCTGCGTGACTTCGACAAGCGTGCCGCCGTGTCCCCGTACGGATCCGGTGCGCTCGCCGGGTCCTCGCTCGGGCTCGACCCCGATGCGATCGCCGCCGAGCTGAACTTCGACTCGGCCGCGGACAACTCGATCGACGCGACCAGCTCGCGCGACTTCGCAGCCGAGGCCGCGTTCGTGTTCGCGATGATCGCGGTCGACCTGTCGCGCATGGCGGAGGAGGTGATCCTGTGGAGCACTCCCGAGTTCGGGTACATCACCCTCGCCGACGAGTGGTCCACCGGATCGTCGATCATGCCGCAGAAGAAGAACCCGGACGTGTCCGAGCTCACCCGCGGCAAGGCGGGTCGTCTCATCGGCAACCTCACCGGCCTGCTCGCGACCCTCAAGGCGCAGCCGCTCGCGTACAACCGCGACCTGCAAGAGGACAAGGAACCGGTGTTCGATTCGGTGGCGCAGCTCGAGCTGTTGCTCCCGGCGATCACCGGCCTGGTCGAAACGCTGACGTTCCACACGGACCGGATGGCCGAGCTCGCGCCCGCCGGGTTCACCCTCGCGACGGACATCGCCGAGTGGATGGTGCGTCAGGGCGTGCCGTTCCGGGTCGCGCACGAAGCGGCCGGCGCGTGCGTCAAGGTCGCCGAAGGCCGGGGCGTGGGACTCGAGGACCTCACCGACGAGGAACTCGCCGCGGTCGATCCCGCCCTCACCCCGCAGGTGCGCGAGGTCCTCACCGTGGAAGGGTCCATCGCGTCCCGCAACGCGCGTGGTGGCACGGCCGGAGAGCGCGTCGCCGAGCAGCTCGCGGGGGTCCGCGCGACCGCGCGTGAGCTGCGGGAGCAGGTCCGCGCCTGACCGATCCGAACAGGCCGGTTCGACCGACGCCGGGTGTGACCCACACGGCGTTTCGAACCGGCCTGTGGCATACCCGGCGTGTGGCAGGCTGGGGTTCTGACATGTCGGATTGCGGTACACGCGGCGGATGGGGTGCGGTTCGTGGGACTGGGGAGTGAATCGGTGATGGGGCCGTTGCGTCGCGTCGTGGCGACGGCGCAGAACGGCCTCGAGGTGATTCGGTTCGGGGGGCTCGAGACCGGGGCGGCGCCGTCGCCGTACCAGGTCGTCGCCCGGACTCCGATGTACCGTCTGCGCCGCTACTTTCCCGAGACCGATACCGCCTCGACCGGGATCCCCGTTGTCCTCGTTCCGCCGATGATGATGTCGGCCGATGTGTACGACGTGACCCGCGAGAAGGGCGCGGTCGGAATGCTGCACGCCGTCGGTCTCGATCCGTGGGTCGTCGACTTCGGGTCCCCGGACCAGGAGGAGGGCGGCTGGAGCCGCACCCTCACCGACCACATCGTCGCCCTCGACGAGATCGTCGACCGGGTTCACGACTACACGGGCCGCGACATCCATCTCGGCGGATACTCGCAGGGCGGCATGTTCTGCTATCAGGCCGCGGCATACCGGCGCAGCCGCAACATCGCCAGTCTGATCACGTTCGGTAGTCCCGTCGACACCCTGGCGGCGTTGCCGTTCGGTATCCCGGATGCCATCGCGGTCCGCAGCGCGGATTTTCTCGCCGACCACGTCTTCAACCGGATGGCGATCACCGGGTGGATGGCCCGCACCGGCTTCCAGTTCCTCGACCCGATCAAGACGGTGCGGGCGCGGCTCGAGTTCGTCATGCAGTTGCACGACCGGGAAGCGTTGCTGCCGAGGGAACCGCAGCGCCGATTCCTCGACACCGAGGGCTGGGTCGCGTGGTCGGGTCCCGCGGTCGCGGATCTGCTGCGTCAGTTCATCGCGCACAACCGGATGGTCAGCGGCGGATTCGTCATCAACGACCGGGCGGTGACCCTCGCGGACATCACGTGCCCGATCCTCGCGTTCGTCGGTGAGGTCGACGATATCGGGCAGCCCCTCGCCGTGCGCGGCATCCGCAAAGCGGCCCCTCGTGCGCAGGTGTTCGAATACTGTTTGCGCGCAGGTCATTTCGGACTCGTCGTCGGCACCTCCGCGGCGCAGCACACGTGGCCCACGGTCGGGGAATGGGTGCTGTGGCGCGAGCAGCAGGGGGACCGGCCCGTCGGCATCGTCCCGATGGCCGTGCCCGAACCGCACGCCGAGGGCGAGACCGGCGTGTCCGTCACCAGCCGGCTGACCCACACCGCCGCCACCATCGCCGAGGTCGGTGTGGAAGTGGGCAAGGGTCTCGCCGAGATCGCCGCCGGTACCGTCCGCGGCGCCCGCGAACTGTCCGGTGAGGCCGCGCGGGCGCTGCCGCGGCTCGCGCGGCTCGGGCAGATCCAGCCGCACACGCGGATCTCCGTCGGCAGCCTCCTCGCCGAGCAGGGCCGCAAGGCCGCCGACCGTGAATGCTTCATCTTCGAGGATCGCGTCTACACCTTCGCCGCGGTCAACCGCCGCATAGACAACGTCGTGCGGGGACTCATCCACGGCGGCGTGCGCCCCGGGATGCGTGTCGGTGTCCTCATGGACACGCGCCCGAGCGCCATGGCCGCGGTCACGGCGGTCTCCCGTATCGGTGGGGTGTCGGTGCTGCTGCCACCCGGCTCCGACCTCGACGAGACCCTCCGGCTGGGCGCCGTCGAGAAGATCGTCACGGACCCGGAGCACCTCGGGACCGCCGTCGCGACCGGTCTGCCCGTCCTCGTGCTCGGCGGCGGCGACGTGCGCGACCTCGACGTCGAACCCGGCTCGGACGTCATCGATCTCGAACGCCTCGACACCTCCACGATGGAGCTGCCGGGGTGGTACGTGCCGGACCCCGGCATGGCCCGCGAACTCGCCTTCATCCTGTTCACCGGCCACGGCGATTCGCTCGAGATGAAGCTGGTCACCAACCACCGGTGGGCACTGTCGGCGTTCGGTACCGCGACCGCCGCGGCCCTCGGCCGCGGCGACACTGTGTACTGCCTCGCGCCGCTGCACCATTCGTCGGGACTGCTCGTCAGTTTCGGAGGTGCACTCGCCGGTGGATGCCGCATCGCGCTGTCCCGGGGACTGGATCCGGCGCGGTTCAGCGACGAGGTGCACCGCTACGGCGTCACCGTCATCACCTACACGTGGGCGATGCTGCGGGAGATCCTCGACAGCCCGTCGCTGCACATCGACGACATCCACCCGGTGCGCCTGTTCATCGGTTCCGGCATGACCCCCGGCCTGTGGCGGCGCACCATGGAGCGGTTCGCCCCCGCGCAGGTGCTCGAGTTCTACGCCTCCACCGAAGGCGCGATCGTGCTGGCCAACGTGTCCGGCGCGAAAGTCGGGTCGAAGGGCCGGCCGCTGCCCGGCAGCGCCGAGGTCCGGCTGGCCGCCTACGACCCGGTCGGCCGGCGATTCGTCGAAGACGAACGAGGTTTCGTCCGGGAGAGCGTGCCCGGCGAAGTCGGACTGCTGCTCGGCCGCTACAGCTCGACCACGGACATCTCCGCAAGCGTGATGCGCGGTGTGTTCGAGACGGGCGATGCGTGGGTCCCCACCGAGAACCTGTTCCGGCGCGACGCGGACGGCGACTTCTGGCTGCTCGACAACAAGCGCACCGTCATCGTCACCCCGCGCGGCCCGGTCTATGCGCAACCCGTCGTCGACGCGCTCGGCGCGCTCCCTCGGGTCGATCTCGTCGTCGCCTACGGGGTGCGCGCCGGCGATACCGACCTCGCCGTGGCCGCGTGCACGCTGCGCGAGAACAAGGCGCCGAGCTCCGTGGAGATCACCGCGGCGCTCGATGCACTGCCGGCCGCCGAACGCCCCGACATCGTGCACGTGGTGCCGCGCATCCCGCTCGGGCCGTCCTTCAGGCCCATCGCGGACGATCTGCGAGCACAGGGTGTTCCGAGGCCGACGGTGCGTTCCTGGTACGCCGACCCCGAGACCGGAACGTACAAGCGGCTCACCAAGGCGGTGGCAGCGCGGCTGGCGACGGGCGTCGTCGATTCGGGTTCCGCTGCGCGGTAGCCTTGGTCCCGTTCGCATATCGCACTTCGAGAGGACAACGGTGGCTGTCGACCCCACGCTGTTGAGCATCCTGGCCTGCCCGCAGGACAAGGGGCCGTTGCTCCTCGTGGACGACGTCGTCCTCTACAACCCACGGTTGCGGCGCGCCTACCCCATCGAGAACGGCATTCCCGTCCTTCTCGTCGACGAGGCGCGCGAGGTGACCGATGCCGAACACGACGACTACGTCGCGCGCGGGGTCGCGGGCTGGACGCAGGACTGATCGGCTGACCGGCGACGGCACGTACAGCAGGGCGCAGCTGAGCGCGGCGGACCCCGTCGCGGGCGCACGCCTGCTGCTCGGCGCGATCCTCCGGGTCGGCGACGTCGCACTGCGCATCACCGAGGTCGAGGCGTACGGAGGGCCCGAGGACGGTCCCTGGCCGGACCCGGCCGCGCACTCGTATCGCGGCCGCACCGCCCGCAACGCGGTCATGTTCGGACCGGCGGGTCATCTGTACGTGTACCGCAGCTACGGCATCCATCACTGCGCGAACATCTCGATCGGACCCGACGGGGTCGCGGCCGCGGCACTGCTGCGCGGTGCGCACGTCGTGTCGGGAGAGGAGACCGTCCGCGCTCGCCGCACCCCGGGTACCGCGGAGCCGAACCTGGCGAGGGGACCGGGCAACCTCGCCGAAGCGCTCGGTCTGACACTCGCCGACAACGGCCTCGACGTGTTCGATGCGACGTCGCGAGTGCGTCTCGACCTCGCCCCCGGCACCGTCCCGGACCCCGTGGAGACCGGTCCCCGGGTCGGCATCACGCAGGCAGCCGATCGGCCGTGGCGGCTGTGGATTCCCGGCGCGATCGGGGTCTCGGCGTACCGGCGGAGCCCACGGGCGCCGGCCGCGAATCCGCGGATGGGATGATCGAGCGGTGACTGAGCACATTCTCGACGAACTCACCTGGCGCGGGCTCATCGCCCAATCGACCGACATCGACGCACTGCGACGGGACCTCGACGCAGGTCCGCTCACGTTGTATGCCGGTTTCGATCCGACCGGGCCGAGTCTGCACGCCGGTCACCTCGTGCCTCTCCTCGCTCTCAAGCGTTTCCAGCGCGCGGGCCACCGGCCGATCGTTCTCGCAGGTGGGGCCACCGGCATGATCGGCGATCCCCGCGAGGTGGGGGAGCGGACGATGAACTCCGTCGACACGGTCGCCGAATGGGCCGAACGCATTCGCAGTCAGCTCGAGCGGTTCGTGGACTTCGACGATTCCCCGACCGGCGCGATCGTCGCCAACAACATGGACTGGACCGGGCAACTCAGCGCGATCGACTTCCTGCGCGGAATCGGCAAGCACTTCTCCGTCAACGTGATGCTCGCCCGCGACACCGTCAAGCGCCGTCTCGAAGGCGACGGCATCTCGTACACCGAGTTCAGCTACATGCTTCTGCAAGCCAACGACTTCGTCGAGCTGCGCCGCAAGTACGGCTGCACGCTGCAGGTCGGCGGCTCCGACCAGTGGGGCAACATCATCGCCGGCGTCGAACTCAACCGCCGCGTCGACGGTGAGTCCGTGCACGCACTCACCGTTCCGCTGGTGACCTCCGCGGACGGCAAGAAGTTCGGCAAGTCCACCGGCGGCGGCAGCCTGTGGCTCGACCCGGAGATGACCACGCCGTACGCCTGGTATCAGTACTTCGTGAACGCCGGTGACGCCGACGTGATCAAGTACCTGCGCTGGTTCACGTTCCTCGACCAGGAAGAACTCGCCGAGCTCGAGGTCGCCACCGCGGAACGCCCGCAGGCCCGTGAGGCCCAGCGTCGGCTCGCAGCGGAAATGACCACGCTGGTCCACGGAGAGGCGAACACCCGCGCGGTGGAGCTCGCGAGCCGCGCACTGTTCGGTCGCGGAGAGCTTGCCGATCTCGACGAGGGCACGCTCGCGGCGGCGCTGGCCGAGGCATCGATCGCCGAAGTCCACAAGGGCGAGCCGTCCACGATCGTCGACCTGCTCGTCACGACCGGACTGTGCGAGAGCAAGGGCGCGGCGCGGCGCACGGTGAAGGAAGGCGGCGCCTCCGTCAACAACGCGCGTATCGCTTCGGAGGACTGGACGCCCGGCGAATCGGACGTTCTGCACGGGCAGTGGCTCGTCATCCGGCGCGGCAAGCGGAACTTTGCCGGCGTGCGCCTCGTCCGGGGCTGACAGCGCTCTCATGTTACGGGCTGACGGGCCGTTGACCTGCGGATTTGACGGCCCGTTAGCGGAGGCGTAACTTAGTCGTCGTTCGAGCGAGAGGGACACAGACCCGGACCGGAAGGTACGGGCAACTTTAGTGCCCCGCGATGATCGGACAGCCAAGCAGAAGATCGTACCGGTTCGAAGTGATTTTGACTCGGTAAGATGGACCTGCTAGGTTAGAACAGTTGCCCCGGAGCGGGTCGGACGCCAGTCCGGAACGCGATGGTGTGTGCGTGTTCTTTGAGAACTCAACAGTGTGCCGATGAATGTC
>NZ_JADZGH010000128.1:0-1452 GCF_015865005.1 Rhodococcus sp. CX | reverse complement strand
CGCGATGCTCACCGCTGGCTGTCTTCGGCCGGCCGAACCGGTACTGCCTGTGCTCCCCCCTGCAGAATGGGCACTCGACGCCCGTCCCGTCGACCTCGACGATCTGCTGACGCACGGTGATGACGCCCCGCGTCAGGTCCACGTCATCCCAACGCAGACCCGCCGCCTCACCGCGTCGTAGACCGGTCATCGCCATGACCTCATACAGCGCGCCGAGCCGGTCTGTCGCGGCGTGATCGAGGAACTTGCCCAGCTCCTCCGGCTCCCACGGCACGACCTTCGGCCGAACTGCGCGCGGCAGCTCCAGATTCTCGGCTGCGTTGTGGCCGACGAGGTGTTTCCGCTTCGCGCTGGTAAGGGCCGATCGGAGGGTGGCGTGGACGCGCCGCACCGTCGCCGGGCTGAGCGTCTTCGGGTTCCGTCGCTTCCCCTTGGCGATCTTCTCGTCCGACTTCGGCTTGGCCGGCGGCTGCGCGATGTCGTGGAGCATCTTCTCCACGTGCGTCGCCCGCAGGTCACCGAGACGCAGGCGCCCCAGGTGAGGGATGAGGTACGCGTCGATGTGTTGCCGGTAGCTGCGGAGGGTCGTCGGTCGGATGCCGGCGGCCTCTTTGGTTTCAAGCCACTGACGCAGGTAGTCACCGACTGTGAGGCGGTTGTCGTGCGCGGCCTGGCCGGTCGCGACGGACGTTAGGAACTTGTTCAGCTCCTCTTGGGCGTCGTCGCTGGTGCGGAATCCGCTCTTGCGGATCTGCCGGCGCTTGCCGGTTGCCGGGTCGATGCCGAGGTCGGCAACGAACGTCCAGCTGCCGTGCGCCTTCTTGCAGGCCTTCCGCCGCCCCTTAGAGTCACGCTCTACCGGGCAGGTGCACCGCTTGTAGATCGAGCCTTTCATGCCTCCCCTTCCGACTCGAGGTACCGAAGGATGTCGGGAAGCATGCTCTGTGCATGTCGAGCCACGTCCGATGCGAGGGCTGCTTGGTGCATGATCCGATCTGAAGCAAGCGTGGATTCCCGAAGAAGAACGGCAACCTTGGCCAGGACGTCACGGAGCTGGTCGTTGTCGACAGCTGACTGTCTCAGCTTCTCAAGGTCTACCGTCTGCAGGGACGCGCCGCTCGGCATGGTCACTTCACCCTGACGGCGCAGGTCGAATAGGTCGTCGACCGTTGTTTCCAACACAGAAGCAAGGGCAACCACCTCAGCGGCTGTGAATGCACGTTTCCCTGCTTCAGCGGCCGACACCGCCTGGCGACTCCACGGCTTGCCGAGAAGCGGCGCGAGTAGAGCACCCAGCCTCTCCTGGGTCATCTCCTTGTCGCTCGACCTGGCCTTGCGGAGTTCCTGAATGCGCTGACCAATCACTTCCTCGACCCGCATAGCTCCCTCTTGCGTCAATAGGCGTGAACCGGTGTCAACTGGCGTTAACTGATGTCCGAATGAGAATGACAC
>NZ_JADZGH010000127.1:6174-8519 GCF_015865005.1 Rhodococcus sp. CX | reverse complement strand
CATCACGGTCGCCGGGGCCGAGGTCGCCGGGGCGGATCCGCTCGCTCCACGGAAGCCATTCGGGTGCGATCAGCGCGTCGGGTCCGGGCAGCAACGCCAGCTCGCTGACGGTGACGTGATCGGACTCCGGAGCAGCGGCCACGACGACCGCCCACTGCCAACCGCGGTAACCGGGCAGGTCGGCGACGAAACGGTGGGTGGCCGCGCAGTCGTTCTCCGCGGTCACACCCAGATGCGGGCCGATCCCGCCTTCGCCGAGCTCGTCGAGAGCCGCGCGGGCGATGTCGACCGCATCGGCGAGGACAGGTCGCACAGCCTCGGCGGAGCTTTCCGCGCTGGGGGCATCAGCAGAAGACACAGCACTCACGGCTCCCATTCTGCCGCACCCGAACGGGAGCGCGACCCTTGGCCGCCGGGACGGCGGCCGACGACTGCGATGATGGCAGCGTGCGACCGCGACAGGGCAGCAAACTCCCCGGGCCGATCCGAACCGCCGGTGTCCTGGCCCCGGCCACCGCGCTGCTCGCCGCCGGAATCCTCGCCGGGTGCGGCGACGAACCCGTCCCCGACCCCGGTCCGCCCGCCGACCGGCTGCGCGTCGAGATCGTCGCGACCCGGCCGCACGATCCCGAAGCGTTCACCCAGGGGCTCGAGATCTCCGACGGCGAACTGCTCGAGGGCACGGGCCGGAGCGGCCGGTCGTACCTGTCGGCGCGGGCCCTCGACACAGGCGTCGAACGCACGCGGGTGCCTGTTCCCGACGACATGTTCGGTGAGGGCATCACCGTGGCCGGGGACACGGTGTGGCAGCTGACCTGGAAGGACGGGGTGGCCATCGCCCGCGACCGCGACACGCTGACTCCCCGCGACCACGTCGAGTACGACGGCCAGGGCTGGGGCGTGTGCGCGGCCGGGGACCGTCTGGTGATGAGCGACGGTTCGTCCACCCTGACGTTCCGGGATCCGGCGACCTTCGACGTGCTCGGCAGCACGACCGTCCGCGTCGACGGCCGTGAGATCGACAACCTCAACGAGCTCGAGTGCGCCGAGGACGGATCCGTCTACGCGAACGTGTGGCAGACCGACCGGATCGTCCGCATCGACCCGGGCTCAGGGCGCGTGACCGCGACCATCGACGCCGGTGCCCTGCGCGACGCGCTCACCGACGAGCAGCGCGCGGAGATCGACGTTCTCAACGGGATCGCGCAGGTGCCGGGCACCGACCGGTTCCTCGTCACCGGCAAGTACTGGCCCACGATGTTCGAGGTGCGATTCGTCCCGTGAGCACCATGGATCACATCTCACGCCGGGACCTGTCTGCGCCCCCGGCAGACGGTGGGGAAGAATCGGAGGCGTGACCGATCCGGACGAGCGCCGACCCGCCGACCCGGCGCGCGGCCGTGCCGACGCCGACGGCAGCGACTCCCGTTCGGCTCCGCGCTCCTCGCGTCCCGGCCGGCCCGACCCCGAGGCGAGCCATCCCGGCTACCGGAACTATCCGCCCCCGCGGCACCTCGGGTCGCGGCGCACTCCGCTGCCGCCGCTGCACCCCCTCGACGGGAATCGCAAACCCCGCGACGACGCGCGCGCGGCCTCGGAGTCCGACGCACCGCGCGCCCCGCGGATGCCGCGGAAGCTGACCGTGACCCGGGTCGCGGCCCTGCGCAGCCGGGAGCTGACGAACAAGGGCATCGCCACGTTCCGGCGCGCGGCCACCGCGGACGGCGCCGACAAGTCCGGGCTGACGGCGCTGATGTACGCGACGATGGCGAACTTCGCGAGCGACGCGGCGATCGCGGTGGCGCTGGCGAACACCTTGTTCTTCTCGGCCGCGACCGGCGAGGACAAGACGAAGGTCGCGCTGTACCTGCTCATCACGATCGCCCCCTTCGCGATCATCGCCCCGCTGATCGGCCCGTTGCTGGATCGGTTGCAGCACGGTCGCCGGCTGGCGCTGGCGGCGTCGTTCGCGCTGCGCTGCGTCCTCGCGGTGGTGCTCGTGTTCAACTTCGACAGTTGGGGCCTGTACCCGGCGGCGCTGGCGATGATGGTGCTGAGCAAATCGTTCTCGGTGCTGAAATCGGCGGTGACACCCCGGGTGCTGCCCCCGGAGATCGATCTTGTCCGGGTCAATTCCCGGCTGACCGTGTTCGGCCTGGTCGGCGGCACCTTGGGTGCCGGTGCGGTCGCCGCCGCCGCGGCGTGGCTGTTCGGCTCGTCGGGTGCGCTGTGGCTGTGCGCCGGCATCACCGCGTTCGGCGCGTACCTGAGCATGCGGATCCCCGCGTGGGTGGAGGTCACCGAGGGCGAGGTCCCGGCGACGCTGTCCTATCACGGGTCCGAGG
>NZ_JADZGH010000127.1:0-6164 GCF_015865005.1 Rhodococcus sp. CX | reverse complement strand
GCCGGGCGGTGGTCACCGGACTGTGGGGCAACGGCACGATCCGGGTGCTGACCGGATTCCTGACCCTGTTCATCGCGTTCGTCGCGAAGTCCAAGACCGAGCACGACCCGCTCGTGCAGGCCGCGATGCTGGGCCTGGTCGGCGCGGCCGCGGCGATCGGCAACTTCGCCGGCAACGCGACGGGGGCGCGGCTGGCGCTGGGTCGTCCCGCGCTCATCGTCGTCCGCTGCACCGCGGCGGTGGTGATCGTGTCCGCGATCGTCGCGGCGACGGACAACATCTTCGCGGCCGCCGCCGCGGCGCTGGTCGCGGCGTGTGCGAGCGCCCTGGCGAAGGTGTCGCTGGACGCGTCGCTGCAGCAGGATCTGCCGGAGGAATCGATCGCGTCCGGGTTCGGACGTTCGGAGACGGTGCTCCAGCTGAGCTGGGTGGCCGGCGGCGCGCTGGGGGTCCTGTTGCCGCCCGAATACTGGATCGGCTTCGGTGTCGTCACGGTGGTGCTGGTTCTGGGACTGACCCAGACGATCCTGACCTACCGTGGGAAGACGCTGCTGCCCGGATTGGGCGGTAAACGTCCCGAGCACGCCGACCAAGAGACCGCCGGCCGGCGCACCCCGCGCGCGGCCGGACATTCGAGCAGGAACGGAATCAGATGACGCTGCAGGCCCGGACGAAGAAGATCATCGCGCTGATCGCGGTGGTCGTATTGCTGGCGGCGGGTGGTCTCGCCGCGGTGGTGTGGAAGCTCGTCGACTCGGCCGAACCGCAGCTCCCGACGATCACCGCCTTCGCGCACGGCAAGAGCGTGACGGTCGAGCCGACCCAGCACTGCAACCTCTACCTGGAGGAATGCGTCGAGAATCCGCTGGGCATGCTCGACGTTCCGGCCGGGTTCCCGCTGCAGTTGTCGTTGCCGTCCGAGATCTCCGACGCCCCGTGGCGCCTGATCGTCGTCTACGGCGATCCCAAGACGGGCCAGACGTTCGTGGACGGGCGCCTCTTCGAGCCCGGTGAGCAGCGCGCGGTCACCGTCCCGTCCGATCCGTCGATCCAGCTGCTCGGCGTCGAGATCCAGCTGCCGTCGGCCGTGCAGGACGAGACGGGCACCGCGATCGCCCACGCGGTCTGGGCACTCCAGACCTACTGACCGATCCGTCACACGACCCGATCTTCAACGACGAGGGCCTCCGGTGCATCACCGGAGGCCCTCGTCGTGAGTGCGGTGACGAAAATCAGGAGTCGAGCTCGCGGGCGACGGCGCGCAGCACCTCGGAGATCCGCTGGGCGGCCTTGCGGTCCGGGTACTGGCCGCGCCGCAGGTCCTTCTGGACCGACGCCTCGAGCAGGTTGATCATGTCCTCGATCATGCCGTGCAGTTCGTCGGGGCTGCGCCGCTTCTTGTCCGCGGTGCTCTCGCGGCGACCACCCTTCTGTCGCAGGGTGGGCTGTTCGAGCAGTTTCACGCTCAGTGCCTGCGGGCCGCGGCGGCCGACTGCCATGCCGAACTCGACGCGCTGTCCCGGCTTGAGGGCCTCCACCCCTTCCGGGAGTGCGGACGCCCGGACGTAGACGTCCTCGCCTTCCTCCTGGGACAGGAAGCCGAAGCCTTTTTCGACGTCGTACCACTTCACCTTGCCGCTTGGCACCGCGCTCACCCGCTCCTCGACAGCTGTACCCGTCCGGGCACCTGTGGATATGCAAAACAACGCGCCCCGCAATCGGGTGCGGGACGCGTAGACGGCCGCCAGTGTACCCCGACCCGTGCGAGGGCCACGTACCTGCGCGACCCACTACCGTGGACGACGTGGGTACTTCCGATTCTTCTACGCGTCCGGGCAACGGCCTGCTGAAAGCAGCGCTGGTGTGCTTCGCCGTCGGTATCGTCGCAGTTGTCCTGATTTTCCTGACCCCGGTCGTCACGGACGGCAAACCGGGCCTGGTGCTGTATTCGCTGACCGCGGCCTGGCCGCTGGGCTTCCTGCTGGCAATCGCGTTCGCCCTGCGGTCGGGCCGTCGCGCGCGTGGAGGTGGATCGTGAAGTTCCTGCTCAACGTCATCTGGCTGATCTTCGGCGGACTGTGGCTGGCACTGGGCTACTTCCTCGCCGGCATCATCTGCTGCCTGCTGATCATCACGATCCCGTTCGGCATCGCGGCGTTCCGCATCGGCGTGTATGCGCTGTGGCCGTTCGGCAAGACCGTGGTCGACAAGCCGACGGCCGGGGTCGGTTCGCTGATCGGCAACATCATCTGGGTGATCGTCGCGGGCGTGTGGCTCGCGATCGAACACATCGTGACCGCGGTCGCGATGGCGATCACGATCATCGGGATTCCGCTCGCCATCGCGAACCTGAAGATGATTCCGATCTCACTGATGCCGCTCGGCAAGGACATCGTCTCCGTCCGATCACTCCAGTCACACCTGTGACGTTAGTCACATCACGTCCCGATAACATTCCGGCCTCGAACGCGCCGGGCGCCCGCAGATAGGGCGCTACCTGCGGATTCTCGAGCACTCCCGTCCAGGTCACCTGCTTGCGCGCGAAACATGGCGCGTTATCAATTGGTGACACTCCGCCCCCGGAACCGTTACCTTCGAATCCGGTCGGACTGGTCCGGCCGACCCGGATCCGCCGCGCCAAATCCTGTCCCGCGGAACCGGACCCCCAACGAACGATCCAGGGGACAGGAAACGGGGGACCCACACGGTCTCCCAGGGAGCGGAAGTTCCCAGGAGGCACCCGGGCACGAGCACCAGCAACGGCCCTAGGGGTGAAGCCGAATCGCTCCCAGCGGGAGCGTCGCGGCCGGGCTACCTCTTCAGCCCGAACCCGACAGCTGACCTCGTAGGCGCGTGCGGAGAGGAACCGGAGCAATGAGCGGACGCCATCGCAAGCCCACCAACACCGGCCGTACCGTCGCGAAGTTCGCGCTGACCAGCGCGGTTCTCGGCGTCACCGGCGTCGCATTCAGCGGCACCGCCAACGCAGCCCCCGATTCCGACTGGGACCGCCTCGCGCAGTGCGAGTCCGGCGGCAACTGGGGTATCAACACCGGCAACGGCTACCAGGGCGGCCTGCAGTTCTCGCCGAGCACCTGGAACGCCTACGGCGGCACGCAGTACGCACCGACCGCCCACCAGGCCACCCGCGACCAGCAGATCGCCGTCGCCGAGCGGGTCCTCGAAGGCCAGGGCTGGGGCGCATGGCCGTCCTGCTCCTCGAGCCTCGGCCTGAGCAGCGCACCCACCCAGCGTTCGGCGCCGACCTCCGGCACGCTCGCGGACAAGGTCGAGACGCCGCAGGAGCAGGCCGCCCCCGAGGCCGCGCCGACCCTGCAGGACAGCATCCCGTTCCTCGCGCCGCAGAGCGCCAAGGAAGGCTTCGCCCAGGGCATCGAGGCGCTGCGCGCCGCCGGCATCCCGGTCGATCAGGGCCTGGTCGATCAGGTCACGGCCATCCTGCCGAACTGACACGAACACAGAGAAGGGGCCCCGCACCGGATCGGTGCGGGGCCCCTTCTCTGTGTTCGGAAGCTCTGCGTTCGAGAGCCTGAGGTTCGGAGAATCAGCGGTTGATGACGGTCTGCGGGTGCGTGTACGGGAGGGACTCGACCGGAAGCGGGAACTCGGTCTCCTCACCGTACGGAGAGAGCGGACCCGAACGCGTGGAGGACAACTCGGTGACGGCGAGATCGCCATCGACAAGTTCCGGCCACCCGCGATCAACGTACGTGTTCTTCGAATTGTTCGCCATGCGCTCATTTTGGCAGGTGAGTTCGCAGTGGGCCACCTCAGGTCTCTAATCTGGGTCGAATGACCCCGACCACCTCGTCCGGGCCCGACTCCGGGCCCCCCACCCTCGCCCGGTGGCTGACCGGACGTCGCGACTCCGACCTCGCCGCGCTGCTGCGCGCCCGGCCGGATCTGGTGGTGCCGCCCCCGGCCACGATGACCGTGCTGGCGAACCGCGCCCAGCAGCGGGCGTCGGTGTTCCGGGCCGCCGACGAACTGACCACCGGCGACTTCGGGGTCATCGAGGCGCTCGCCCGGCTCGGGGCCGCAGAGAAGCCCGTCACGCGCCGCGCGCTGCTGGACCGGCTCGCCGGTCGCACCACCGCGAAGAACGTCGATCGCACCCTGGACCGTCTGCGCACCCTGCTGCTCGTGTGGGGTTCCGCCGACGAACTGTCCCTGGTTCCGGCGGCCACCGAGACCGTGCCCTGGCGCATCGCCCGCAGCACTGCCTCCGATCTTCCGGACGACGCCGAGCTCGCGGCGATGATCGACGACCTCGACGCCGCCCGCCGCGGCATCCTCGACACCCTGGCCCGCACCTCCCCCGTCGGCCGGACCAAGGACGCCGCCACGGACACGCCCGCCGACCGGCCGGTGCAGCAGCTGATCGCGTCCGGGCTGCTGATCCGCCTCGACGACGAGACCGTCGAGCTCCCCCATCGGGTGGGCCAGTACATACGGGGTGAGGCACCGTTCGATCCGGCCGCGCTCGCGCCGCCGCCCGCGGCGCCGGCCACGCACACCGTCGCCGACATCAACTCGACCGCCGCGGGTGCCGCCCTCGAACTGCTGCGGCACGCCGAGGAACTGATCGACGCACTCGGTACCGCCCCCGCCCCCGCGCTCAAATCCGGGGGCCTCGGGGTCCGCGAGGTGCGCAGGCTCGCGAAGACCGTCGGCATCGACGAAACCCACGCGGCGCTGCTCGTCGAGGTGCTCGCCGCGGCCGGACTGATCGCGCGGGGCCTGCCGGACCCGCCGCCACCCACCGACGTCGACGACTACTGGGCTCCGACGACCTCCGCCGACGGCTGGATGAAGGCTCCCGCCGGACACCGGTGGGCGGTGCTCGCCGGCGCGTGGCTCGACTCGCCGCGGCGGCCGTGGCTCGTCGGCCGCCGCGACCAGAACGACAAGCCGATCGCCGCGCTGTCCGACGAGGTGCAGTCCCCGCCCGCAGTTCGCGACCGGCGGCTCCTGCTCGAATACCTCGCGGAGACCCCCGGATCGGCGCCCGACGTCGGGCAGATCCGCGCGGCACTGGCCTGGCGTCGGCCGCGGTGGGCGGGGCGGCTCGGGGGTGACGCGGTCGCCGAAACGCTGCGGGAGGCCACCGCGCTCGCCGTCGTCGCGCACGGGTCGATCGCATCCCCGGGCAAGGCACTGCTGCACGGCGGCGACGCCGAAGCCGAGATGGAAGCCGCGCTACCGGAGCCGGTGGACTACGTCCTCGTGCAGGCGGACCTGACCGTGGTCGCACCCGGGCCGCTGGTGCCCGATCTCGCCGCGCGCATCGCGCTCGTCGCCGACGTGGAATCGGCCGGCGCGGCCACGGTGTACCGCATCAGCGAGGCCAGTGTGCGGCGGGCGCTGGATGCCGGCACCGGGGCCGGAGATCTGCACGCGCTGTTCGCGACGCATTCGCGGACCCCGGTGCCGCAGTCCCTGACCTATCTCATCGACGACGTCGCGCGGCGGCACGGACGGCTGCGCACCGGCATCGCGTCGTCGTTCGTGCGGTCCGACGATCCGGCGCTGCTCGCCGAGGTCCTCGCCGCGCCGGTCGCCGCCACCCTGGCGCTGCGCGCGCTGGCACCGACCGTCGCGATCTCCCAGGCTCCGCTGGCCGAGGTGCTGCAGGAACTGCGGGCGGCGGGTTTCGCTCCCGCCGGGGAGGATTCGTCGGGCACGGTCCTCGATCTGCGCCCGCCCGGTGCCCGGCTGGCGGTGCCGCGCACGCGCCCCCGCTACACCGGCCCGGTCCCCCCGACCGCCGAGCAGCTCGACACGCTGGTCCGTACCCTGCGCGCCGGTGACCGGGCCGCGACCACGTCGGCGTCGAAGTCGGTGCAGGCGGACGGAAGCCGGTCCGGCGGTGCCGCCACGATGGCGCTGCTGCAGCTCGCGGTGCGCAGCAAGCGCAGCGTCAACCTGGGGTACGTCGACGCGCAGGGCGTCGCGACCCGGCGCATCGTCGACCCGGTCGCGGTGAGCGGCGGCACGCTCGAAGCGTTCGATCCGGCCGCCGGCACGGTGCGCAGTTTCGTGCTGCACCGGGTCACCTCGGTGGCGCTCGTCGACTGACGGGCACCGACTACCCGGCCCCGGCACCGGCACTCTGCGGAGCCGCCCTGCCGGGTCCGCCACCC
>NZ_JADZGH010000126.1:0-6687 GCF_015865005.1 Rhodococcus sp. CX | reverse complement strand
GAGCGGATCGGTGGACTCGCCGACCCGGCGGGCATGGACCCGCACGTCGATCCCCTCGGCGAAGCGCAGCGGTGCTTCCCATTCGTCCTTGGCGGCCAGGTGGGTGCTGATCCAGTCCCAGATCATCATCTGATCGGTCGAATCCATCAACCGCGACACCGTCGGGGTCGCGATCACCGTGTCCCGGCTCATCGCCACGACCGCCGCGTGGCCGCGGCGTTTGCTGCGCATGTATTCGCGCAGCAGGCTCTGCTCGCTTCTGGCGGACAACGCGAACAGTCGCTCTTCGATGTCGCGGACGGCCGACAGGACCAGCGGCGCCATCAGGTCGTTGACATCGTCGACTGCGCAGGTGATGTCGAGGATGCCGGTCACCGCACGCGAGACCGGGTCGACGATCGGTGAACCGACGCAGGCGAGCGGGTGCAGCGACTCGAGCAGGTGTTCTTCACCGCGGACCCGGAACGCTTTGCGTTCTTCGAGTGCGGTTCCGATCCCGTTGGTTCCTGCGCACTCCTCGGCGAAGATGAACCCCGGTGCGACCTGGGCACGGTCGAGACGACCGAGCAGGGACCGCTGCCCGGCGCGGCGGTCGACGATGGTGGCGTCCTGGGACGCGAGCAAGATCGTCACCGGTGCGTCGGCGAGTTGATCGGCCAATCGATCGAGGACCGGCTGGGCCGCACGGACAAGTTTCGAGTCGGTGGGCGTATCGATATAGCGCAGACGAGAACCGTCCGGGGCCGCCCCGATTGCGCGGCACCGGCGCCACGACTGTTCGATCTCCGGTCGCACTCTCGGCACAGCATCGTCGTACCTGTCGGAACTGCGATCGTCTACTTGCATGCGGAACCGCTCGGTCACGTCATCACCACCTCGAACACCTCACGGTCAGTACCAACATTATGTAAGCAAGATCACATGGATCATGAGTGTCCCAGAACGCTACACGAAGAACTTCTGGGCCCACATCCGGCGCATACGCACCTTGTCCAATTTGCCCACTGACGTCTTGGGGACCTCGTCCACCCGCACGAACGAGTCCGGGAGCCAGAACTTCGGCAAGGTCACCGCCAAGTGGGCCCGAAGCTGATCGTCGGAGACCTCCCCCGTCGTCCGAACCCACGCCACGGGGCGCTCCTGCCAGGTCTCGTGCGGTACCGCGATGACAGCGGCCTCCACCACCGCCGGATGCAGTAGCAGCTGGTTCTCGACCTCGACGGAAGAGATCCATTCTCCTCCGCTCTTGATGAGGTCTTTGACCCGGTCGCGGATCTCCAGCCGGCCGTCCGGATGAATCACCGCGACGTCGCCGCTGCGCAACCAACCGGTGTCGAACGCCTCGGCGGCGCGGTCGTCATCAAGGTACGTACCGGTTACCCACGGCGAACGAACTTCCAGCTCTCCGGTGGTGAACCCATTCCACGGCAGCCTCCGCCCCTCCTCGTCGACGACACGCACCTGGAACAACGGCAAGGGCCTGCCTTGGCATTCGGCAGAGTTGCTGAACGTGCCCATGGGGGAGGTTTCGGTCATCCCCCACCCGTTGACGGTCACCACACCCTGCTCCGCCCACCACTTCACCAGCCCCGACGGCAGTACCTGCCCGCCCAACCACATAGTCTGCAGACTCCCGAGATCGTAGCGGTCGGGATCGGCATCGAACTGTGCCCGCATGAGCGCTGCCACAGCCGGCGCTCCGACGAAGACATCGGGTGTCTGCCCTGTGGTGATGCGCAGCAATTCCGCCGGCGAGGGGTGCGGCCCGGGGAGAACGAGACGTGCACCCTGCAGCACCCCCGCGTACGGGACACCCCAACAGTGTACGTGGGACATCTGCGTGGCAAGTAAGTACGAGTGTCTACCGTCGATCGCGACGCCTCCGGAAGCACTGATCGCCATCGCGTGCAGCACTGTACTTCGATGGCTGTACACCACCCCCTTGGGCAGCCCGGTGGTGCCCGAGGTGAAGCAGATCGACGACGCGGTCGTCTCGTCGAACTCTGGGAATTCCTCGATCGGCACGGCATCGAGCAACAATCCGTCGAACGACCACCATGTCACCTCTGCAGGTACCGGATATTCGGCCCTCTCAAGATCACCGATGACCACCACATGCCTGATCCGCGGGAGACGCGGGAGAATCTCGAGGAGAACGGGCAACAGATCAGCGTCGATCAGAACCACCTCGTCCTCGGCTTTATCCATTGTGTAGGCAATGTGCTCGGGCGACATCCGATGGTTGACCGTGTGCAGTACTGCCCCGCACGCAGGAACTGCGTAGTAGGCGACGAGATGCTCGAAGGTGTTCCATGCCAACGTCGCGACCCTGGTGCCGAACCCGATACCCAGATTCCCGAAGGAACCAGCAAACCGGCGTGCGGTCGCGCCGAGATCGCGGTAGGTGAATTCTCGGTCTCCGTGGGTCGCGTCGCACGAGACTCCGACCCGGTCGGCAAAGACGTTCTCAGCACGCCACAGCAGCGAGCTGATCAGCAGTGGACGATCCATCATCGTGGTGAGCATGGTGCATTCCTCCGGATCCGGTGGGTGGGTGAGGGTACGACCAGCCTGCACATCAACCCTCACGCCGAACCGTCCGAATTCGCGACAACGCCCGATGAACGCCTACGCACTGTTGCGTTGTGGGACACCTCGACCGCCGTGAGGATCCCGAGACTGGAGCCACCTCACCCGCATGGGCAGCCCGGCCGAAACCGGCCGAGTGCAGCGGGCGACGAGCGCAGGAAGAGAGGTACACCTATGCCACATCGCCAAATGACAGAAGTTGCAACAGGATTCACATACACCGAGGGACCTCGGTGGCATGAGGGTCGACTGTGGTTCGTGGATTTCTACACCCACTCGGTCAATGTCGTGGACGCCGACGGATCCATCGGACAAGTCTGCATCGTGGAGCACCAGCCATCCGGCCTCGGATGGCTCCCGGACGGGCGCATGCTCGTTGTCTCGATGAAGGACCGCAAAGTCCTGCGCCTCGAACCCGACGGTTCGCTCGTCGAGCACGCCGACATTTCCGAACACTGCCACGGCCACGCCAACGACATGGTGGTCGCCACGAACGGGCAGGCATACGTCGGCGAGTTCGGGTTCGACCTCATGGGAGGAGCCGACCACGAGAACGGCGTCGTTGTTCTCGTCGACACCGACGGCACCTCCCGAGTGGCTGCCGAAGGATTGTCATTCCCGAACGGCATGTGCATCTCCCCGGACGGAAGAACGCTGTACGTCAACGAACTGTTCGGCAACCGCGTCTCCCGGTTCGATATCGAAACAGACGGCACACTCGGTCCCCGCCAGGACTTCGCCTCGTTCGGCGATCTCGGCGACGAACCGAGCGTGGAGAAGCGGCTTGCGGCGTGCACGATCGCGCCTGATGGTCAGGCCCTCGACGCCGAAGGTGCCATCTGGATCGCCGACTGCGTCAACCAACGTGCCGTCCGCCTGGCCGAAGGCGGAACCGTCCTGGACGAGGTGAGTACGGCTCCGCTGGGGGTGTTCGCAGTCGCCCTGGGCGGCGATGACGGCCGCACACTATTTCTTTCGGTCGCACCGGATTTCGACGAAACCAAGCGCAGCGCTGCACGTGAAGCCAAGGTTCTCTCGACGCGAGTCGACGTTCCGCACGCAGGGAGGCCGTGACAGTGCTGCGCACACGTTTCACTGAAACCTTCGGAATCGAGCACCCGGTGGTGTGCGGTGGCATGACCGGTGTAGGCACCGCGGAGCTGATCTCCGCGGTCGCCAACGCTGGGGGTTTGGGTTTCCTCACCGCACTGACCCAACCCACACCCGAAGCGCTCGCCACTGAGATCACCCGGTGCCGGGAGATGACCGACAAGCCGTTCGGTGTCAACCTCACCCTCCTGCCCACCGTCGCTCCCGTGCCGTACGACGAATACCGAGCCGCAATCATCGACAGCGGCATCACCATCGTGGAAACCGCCGGCAGCAGCCCTCGAGAACATGTTGCGGCGTTCAAGGCCGCCGGAATCAAGGTCATCCATAAAGCCGTAGCCGTCCGGCACGCGGTCAAAGCACAGTCCATGGGTGTCGACGCAGTCAGCATCGACGGGTTCGAGTGCGCCGGCCACCCCGGCAACGAGGACATCCCCGGCCTGATCCTCATCCCCGCCGCAGCGCGCGTACTCGACATCCCGATCATCGCCAGTGGCGGATTCGCCACCGGCGACGGACTGGCCGCAGCACTCGCCCTCGGCGCATGCGCAATCAACATGGGAACCCGATTCGTCGCCAGCGACGAAGCCCCCGTGCATCCGAACGTCAAGGCCCAGATCGTCGCCAACGACGAACGCCAGACCATCCTCGTGTTCCGCGAGTTCCGCAATACCGCACGTGTGGCCCGGAACTCCATCTCCGAGAAGATCGCAGCCCTCTCGGCCCACCCTGACGCCACATTCTCGGACGTCGCACACCTCGCCTCCGGGGTACGCGGTCGCACGGAAGTGCTGGAGAAAGGGAACATGGAAGGCGGCATGTGGTGGGCCGGCCAATCCCAAGGTCTCATCGACGCCGTTCTTCCCTGCAAGACGATCATCTCGGACATCGTGAGCGATGCCGAAGCCGCCATCCGCAGGATCGCCGCCGACCTCGCCTGATAGGCAAACGGGAGCAGTCATGGAATACACCACTCTTCGCCACGAAGTCGAGGACGGCATCCTCACCGTCGTCCTCAACCGTCCCGACCATCTCAACGCGTTCACCGTCGAGATGGCCGACGAACTCGAGCACATCTTCGTGTCGGTGAACAACGACGACGCGGTCCGGGCCGTGATCGTCACCGGAGCAGGGCGCGCTTTCTGCGCCGGCATGGACCTGTCGAGTGAGGGGAACGTGTTCGGACTCGACGAGTCGAAACGCCCCTCTCTTGCCGACATGAAGAATCTCGACGACCCCGAATTGCGCCGAATCCGCGACACAGGCGGTCGCGTCACCCTCGCGATCCATGCCTGCCGTAAACCGGTGATCGCCGCAATCAACGGCGCGGCCGTCGGAATCGGTGCAACCATGACGCTGGCGATGGACGCGCGCCTGATGTCGACTCGAGCGCGGTTCGGCCTGGTGTTCGGCAAGCTCGGAATCGTGCCCGAAGCGTGCTCGACATGGTTCCTTCCCCGGCTCGTCGGTATGCCTACTGCACTGGATCTGGTCTATAGGGCAGAGATCCTCGACGCCGAGGCCGCGTACATCGACGGGTTGGCGCAGGCGGTCCACGAGCCCGAGACGTTACTCAGCGAAGCGCGCGCATTGGCGAATGACTGGACCCGCGACCGCTCACCAGTCTCGGTGGCCCTGATGCGCCAGATGCTTCTACGGAACTCCGCCGCTGCCCATCCCGTAGACGCCCACCGCGTCGATTCCGTGGCCATGTTCTACACCAGCATCGGCGACGGCGCCGAGGGAGTGCGGGCCTTCCTCGACAAGCGCCCACCCAAGTTCCACGAAAAAGCCTCAGTCATGCCGCCGTTCTACAAAGAGTGGATCGAGGCAACGACACCGTGAACACCTACTGCAGCCCCGATCCAACCGACCGAACAAAGGAGGCCTCATGAAGTGCACTGTCCTTATGCATCAGATCCGCCAGGAAATCGGACTACCGTTCGGCGGCGACATCCCCGCTGGTTCGTCCGCATCTCTGATGGTCTCAGCGGATGCCCTGAGCGCGTGGGGCGCAGAGACTGAAGCGGCCGCCACACGAGAGTTGGCAACGATGCTCCATCATTGCCTCTGAATACCAAGCCTCCCATTTCAACACCTCGGTTCGTGGTGATCGACCCGTTTTGCATCGGCTGAAAGCCCTCGTGCTGCACTGGACCATTTGGCGCACATCGTCACGGCTGAGCCGTACCCGACGCTGCGGGTCCTTCCATGAGCTCTCGAGCCAAGACCCTTGCCGCCACCGTCAGCGGCCACGAGGGATTCCAACCGAAGTGACCGCCCACCGACGTCCCCACCGTGGCGACGAGTCTCTCCTTACGTCGGTTCCGCGCGGGCCGAACCATCACTCCCACCCACGGTCCGCGCGACCTGACCAGAACGGGCTCACGATGAATACCACATCCTTCCTATCCGCCGCCGACGAGATTCTGCACCGCGCGGTGACCGCAGACGCGCCAGTGCCCGGCGAATATGTTGCCTGCGTGGGGTTTCCACGTTGACGGGGTTCGGTTTGGCGGTGGAGATCGGTGATTGGAGGGTCCGTGCAGCAGGTCGAGGGCGGCGACCTGCTCGTAGTCGTACATCCCAGGACTCGTAATCGTACATCTCAGGAGCTGATCCCACCGATGCCATCTACACGTCCGACGCCGTCCCCGTCCCGGCATGTGCACTCAGCAGAGATCCTCGAGTTAGCTTCCCGATGGCTGCCGTACGGCGGGGCAGTGACGAGGACATTTTCATTCGTTTCGGTATCGGACCGAACGAATACTTCTCCCGTTTGATCAAGTCCGTCAAGGAAAAGCCATGTAGCGGAATCGATTTACAGAAACTCATTAAACTCGCTCGCAAGCGACTCCACTCACCGCCTGAACCAACCTCGATGTGAGAGGTGACGTTATCCGCGGAACTTATCGAATAGGGTGCGCTGCACAGCAGGAGGTCAAGTCCCGTGAGGTGGTGTACGACGTCGTCGCGTGATTCCTCGTG
>NZ_JADZGH010000125.1:24681-33755 GCF_015865005.1 Rhodococcus sp. CX | reverse complement strand
CCCCGAACCAGCGGGTCACGACCACCGCCACGTTCACCACGTCGCGGTGGTGCAGCACCTGCAGCATCGGGACGCCCGCGGTGCCGCCGGGCTCTCCGTCGTCACTGGACCGCTCGGCCCGCGAGGCCGGTTCGTCGCCGACGACGAACGCCCAGCAGTGATGCCGCGCATCCGGGTACAGACGGCGTTGCTCGTCGGTGAACGCGGCGGCGTCGGCAGCGGATTCGACCCGGCGCAGGGCGGCGAGGAAGCGCGAGTGCTTGACCTCCGTCTCCACGACCACGTCCCGTCCGGGCGCGAGTGTGTTCGGCATGCCTCCCATTGTGTCGATCGGTGCATACGCTGTTTCCAGTGCATCCGGAAGACACCGAGTGCACCCGACGACCGCAGGAGGATCGATGACATTCCCAGCGAGCCAGACCCCGGATCGGAGTGGTGGTGGGCCGTCGGCCAAGCTCGTGCCGGTGCTGTTGCCGGTGGCGGTCGCGGTACTCGGTGTGGTGAATTTCCTGTTGGGTCTCGCGCCCTACATGCGGATCGAATTCGGTGGGCACGTCGCGCTGTCCGCGTTCGAATTCGGATTCGCGGTGGTGCCGTTGGCGTTGCTGCTGCTCGGCGGATTCTGCGCGGCGCTGTCGTTGCTGCCCGGTCAGGATCTACGGGGCGTCGCGCTGGCCGCATCGGCGGTCGGATTCGTGACGTCGGTCTTCCAGTGGTTCCAGTTGCCCGACGATTCCGGTATCGCGTGGGGCGGCGTCGCCATCTTCGTGTTCGGGTTCCTGCAGACCGCGGTGGCCGTGGTCGCGTTGCTGTTCGGGATCGGTGTGCTCGTCCCCGCGGCGCGGTCGGGACGGTCCGCGGCGTACCCGGCGCAGTCCCAGTTCCCGCAGCCCAGTGGGTACGGGCAGCAGGGGAGTCCTCAGCCGGGGAGTCCCCAGCCGGCCGGGCAGTTTCCGCAGCAGTACGGCGGGCAGCCCCAGAGCCAGCAGTACACCGGCCAGCAGTACGGCGCGCAGTCTCCGCAGCACTACAGCGGCCAGTACCCGAGCCAGCAGTACACCGGTCAGCAGTACACGGGCCAGTACCCGAGCCAGCAGTACACCGGTCAGCAGTATTCGAGTCAGCCGTACGGGACGCAGCAGTTCCCGTCCCAGCCGACCCCGTCCCAGCAATATCCGATCGGATCGCAGCAGTATCCGACCGGGCCGCAGCAGTATCCGACCGGGGGTGCGCCGGAGCCGAGCCACGACGACGACACCGAACTGGCCCGCCCGTCCGACAACGACGCCACTGTCCTGTCGCCGGCACCGGACGACCAGGACGCCACCGTGGTCTCGCCGCCGCCGGACGACGCCACCCAGGTGCTGAAGCCGAACGACGAGCAACGGTGACATGTTCGACGACTCGGCGGGGTGCGCCTGATCGCAACCGTTGCGGCGCGCCTGATCGCAACCGCTCGCGGTCGGTGACACCCTCGTCTCGATGACATCGACGCTAGGCCGGAACTCCCGCCTCCCCACGAATCAGGATTCGCCGGATCCGGAGCAATTCCGCATTCTGCTCGGCACGGCGGCACGCGTACCGGCCGTGACGATGGCGCTGCTCGTGACGGTCGTCGTGACGACGCTCGTCGCCGCGAGCAGCGACCTCACCGGCGTGTACGCGGCGACCGCAGGTGCCTGGCTCGGCCTGCACCAGGTCACCCTTACCATCGACGGCACCGCGCTCGGCGTGCTGCCGCTGCTGCCCACCGCGGTGCTGGTGTGGCTGTCCGCCCGCTCGTGCGCGTCGGCCGCGGACGCGATGGTCCTGCACAGCGGGTATGCCCTCGACGGCCGCGACGCCGCGCGGATCACCGCCGCGACACTGGCCGGACCGCTCGCCGTGACGGTCACCGCGCTCGTCGTCATCCAGGACGCCTCGAGCGTGCTGCCCGTCTCGATGCCGGACCCGGCGCAATCCCTGGCGTGGGTGACCGGGCTGTATCTGCTGTCGTCGCTGCTCGGCGTCGGGTCGAGGATGTGGCGTCCGCTCTGCGACCGGTACGCAGTCCCCGAATGGCTGGTCGACTCGGTCCGGCCCGCAACCCGGGCGGTGCTCGGCATGTTCGCGATGGGCGGGCTGCTCACCGTCGTCGGGATGCTCTGGTCGTGGCAGAGCGTCGGGGAGCTCCTCGCCCGCGGCGAGAACTGGATGGGCGTCCTCGGCCTGCTGGTCATCTCGATCCTGTATCTGCCCAACGTGATGATCGGTGCGGCCGCGGTCCTGGCCGGCAGCACCGTCGAGTTCGGCGAGGTCCGGCTGAGCCTGTTCGAGGCGTCCGGCGGTGACCTGCCGGCGCTGCCGGTGCTGGCCGCGATCCCGCCGGGCCCGGCACCGTCCTTCTGGCCGGTCGCGCTCGCGGTGCCCGCCACGATCGGCGCACTGCTCGGCCGGTACGTCGCCAAACGCAACCTCGAGGCGCAGGCGCGCGGCGAGTACGTCTCCAGCAGCGACGGGGCCCTGACCGTGCTGGCGGCCTCCGCCGAAGCCGGTGTCGTCACCGCGCTCGCGACCTGGGCGGCCGGTGGGCGGCTCGGGTTCTTCGGGGTGGTCGGCGGCAACTGGTGGCTCGCCGGGGTCCTGATGTTCGCGTGGTCGGGTCTGCTGGGGATCATCACCGCGCAGCTGTTGCTGTGGCGGGAAGGCAAGCTGGCCGCCGCCGAAGCCGAGGCTGCGCGCGCGGCCGAGGCGGAGGAGTCCGCCGAGCCGGACGAAACGGAGGACGACTCCGACGAGGACGGCGAGTCCGGGGAGGACGCCGCTGCCGGTGAGCTCGAGGAACCGAAGGCACTCGAAGCCGCGCCCGCCGGAGACGCCGAATCCGTGGATGCCGAGGACGAAGACGGAGACGAGGACACCGACATCGAGGACGTCGAGGACGACACCGAGGTGGTCGATGCGGAGGTGGTCGACGACGATGAGGAGCCCGAGTCGAAACCCGACGCGAAGGACATCGAGGAACCCGACGTCGTCGACGCCGAGATCGACGACGAAGCCGACGACGGGGACCTCGCGAAAGGTACCCGGAACACCAGCGACTAGGCTCTAGACGGCCGATGGTCCGGCCGACCCCTCTTCGAGTCCAGGAGTAGAGCGCTGACTGCCTCGCGTGACCAGTTGCCGCCGACCGCGCCGGCGCGGGTCGTCGTACTCGCCTCAGGTACCGGCAGCCTGCTGCGGTCGTTGATCGACGCCACCCGCACCGACGGTTACCCGGCCCGGATCGTCGCAGTCGGCGTCGACCGCGACTGCAAAGCCCTCGACCATGCCGGCGAGGCGGACATCCCCGGTTTCCGGGTCGCGTTGCGCGACCACGCCGACCGTGCCGCCTGGGACGTCGCGCTCACCGACGCCGTCGCGGCGCACGAGCCGGACCTGGTGGTGTCGGCGGGCTTCATGAAGATCCTCGGCCCCGCGTTCCTCGAACGCTTCGGCGGCCGCATCATCAACACGCACCCGGCTCTGCTGCCCGCATTCCCCGGCGCGCACGCCGTCCCCGACGCCCTCGCCTACGGCGTGAAGGTCACCGGGTCGACCGTGCACCTGGTCGACGGCGGCGTGGACACCGGGCCGATCCTGGCGCAGGAACCCGTGCCGGTCCTCGAGGACGACGACGAGGACACCCTGCACGAGCGCATCAAAGTTGTGGAACGACGGTTGCTGGCCGAGGTGGTCGCCGCTGTCGCAACCCGTGGAGTTGTATCCGATGGACGAAAGGCCGTGATCCCCAGTGACCGAACGTAAGACTGTGCGCCGCGCACTGGTCAGCGTGTACGACAAGACCGGACTGGTCGAACTCGCGACCGGGCTGCACCAGGCCGGGGTCGAACTGGTCTCCACCGGCTCCACGGCCGCGACCATCGCCGGCGCCGGAATCCCCGTTACCAAGGTCGAGGAGCTCACCGGCTTCCCCGAGTGCCTCGAGGGCCGCGTCAAGACGCTGCACCCGCGCGTGCACGCCGGCATCCTCGCCGACACCCGCAAGCAGGACCACCTCGACCAGATCAAGGACCTCGGCATCGAGGCGTTCGAGCTGGTGATCGTCAACCTGTACCCGTTCACGCAGACCGTCGCCTCGGGCGCGACCCCCGACGAGTGCGTCGAGCAGATCGACATCGGCGGCCCGTCGATGGTGCGTGCCGCCGCGAAGAACCACCCGTCCGTCGCCGTGGTCGTCGATCCGGCCCGTTACGACGCGGTCATCGACGCGGTGAAGGCCGGCGGGTTCACCCTGCCCGAGCGCAAGGCCCTCGCGGCGCAGGCGTTCCAGCACACCGCCGCCTACGACGTCGCGGTCGCGAGCTGGATGAACAGCGGCTACGCCACCGGGGCGAGCGAAGCGACGGGGGATGTCACAGCGGACGGCGACGACAGCAAGTTCCCGGCGTGGGCGGGCGCGACCTGGACGCGCGCGAACGTGCTGCGGTACGGCGAGAACCCGCATCAGGCGGCCGCGCTGTACGTGAACGAGGGCGGCGAGCCGGGTCTGGCGCAGGCCGAGCAGTTCCACGGCAAGGAAATGTCGTACAACAACTACCAGGACGCCGACGCCGCGTGGCGCGCCGCGCACGACCACGACCGGCCGTGCGTCGCGATCATCAAGCACGCCAACCCGTGCGGTATCGCCGTCGCCGACACGGTCGCCGAGGCGCACCGCAAGGCGCACGAGTGTGACCCGGTGTCCGCGTTCGGTGGGGTCATCGCCGTCAACCGCGAGGTCAGCGTCGAGATGGCCGAGCAGGTCGCCGAGATCTTCACCGAGGTGATCATCGCCCCGTCGTACGCCGCCGGTGCCGTCGAGGTGCTCGCCCGCAAGAAGAACATCCGCATCCTGCGGGCCGACTCCCCGAAGTCCGCGCAGATCGAGCTGCGTCAGATCTCCGGTGGCCTGCTGCTGCAGGAGCGTGACCTGCTCACCGCGGACGGCGACAACGCCGCGAACTGGGAGCTCGCGTGCGGCGACGCCGCCGACGAGCAGACCCTCGCCGACCTGGAGTTCGCGTGGCGCGCCTGCCGTGCCGTGAAGTCCAACGCGATCCTGCTGGCTTCCGGCGGCGCGACCGTCGGTGTCGGGATGGGCCAGGTCAACCGGGTCGACTCGGCGCGTCTCGCGGTCACCCGCGCGGGCGATCGTGTCGTCGGATCCGTCGCCGCGTCGGACGCGTTCTTCCCGTTCGCGGACGGCCTGCAGGTCCTCACGGAGGCCGGCGTCAAGGCCGTCGTGCAGCCGGGTGGATCGGTCCGTGACAACGAGGTGATCGAGGCCGCCCGCGAGGCCGGCATCACCCTCTACCTGACGGGCGCACGCCACTTCGCGCACTGAGCGCACCCCGACCCGGGGCAGCCGCCCACCCGTACGCGGCCTGACGTCAGGTCGTCGTCGGGTGGGCGGTTTCCGGTCGGTGGGGCGCCTCGATGTCGGTGGTGCCGCGGCCGTCGGAGATGACGAGCCGGGCGGCACCGCGGTCGAGCAGTTCGCGGATGAGATCGGCGGCCAGTGCGCCCTTCTCGGCGTCGACGTGGCGCAGGTCGATCGTGATGGCGTGCCCGGTCAGATCGGTGGGCAGGTCCTTCGGGACGGAGCCGGTGGCTCCCAGTCGCAACTTCATGTGGTTCTCCTTGCTTCGAAAAGAATGGGGATAAGAAAGGGCACCCGAGGCGATGTGCCTGGGGTGCCCGAGAAGCGAGTCGGATGTGACTCTATTCCCGGGATCGCCTTGCGGCGCAGTGGAAGTGGAACTCGGGTACGAATCGATATGTGCGCTTGCGATGCTGCATCGGACCGTACCTTTCTCGAGTATCCAGCGGGTTAACGGGGAACCATACCCCAATGACGAGAGTTTTACATCCCCAATTTTCGTGCGGTGAGGTCACAGACCCCGCAGCCAGGCCACGAATCCGTCGGTGAACTCCGTCGAATACGGCAGGTCGGCGATGTAATCGGCGCCGGTGGACTGCTGGTCGCCGATGTCCTTGAGCACGTGGTTGGCGTTGCGCAGCCGCAACGACGTCAGCTTGGTGTGCACGAGCGCTTCGTCGAGAGCGTCGACGTCCTCGACGCGCAGCTGGATGTCCTTGTCGGAGACGCTGGTGAGCACCGGCAGTGCGCTGTCGATCTGTGCGGCGAGCATGCGCGGATCCAGCGAGTCCTCCTCGGCGAGCGCCTTCGCGTTCGTCGGGACCAGGCCCGCGTTGCGCAGCGGCTCGGGCAGGCGGTCGCTGAGGGTGCCGTCGGCGCGCAGCGACTCCACCGCCCCGGTGAGCGCGACACGCAGTTCGTCGGCGACCTGGACGGCCAGCTGACCGGCCGCGACGACCGCGTCGAGCTGCGCGTCGATCTGGGCGGTCAGCAGGTCCAGCAGACGGACCGCCAGCGGTTCGAGCAGGGCCAGACCCGCGACCCGCTCACCGGCGTGCGCGAGCGACAGGGCGATGAGCGCGCCCTCGCTGTGCCCGACGACGTACACGCGCTCGGGGTCGACGCCGGGCTGGTCCGCGAGGAACTGCAGGCCGTCGCGGGCGGCGTCGATGAACGTGGAGAATCCGAGGTCGGCGACGTCCTCGACCGCGTACGGGCCGAGCCCGGTCAGGCCGCTGCCGAGCTTGTCGTAGCGCAGGCTCGCGAATCCGTTGATCTCGAGGATGTCCGCGAGGTGGCGGAGGGTGCCGATCGGGCCGGGCAGCAGCGCGCTGTCGCCATTGCGGTCGGTCGGGCCGCTGCCGGCCAGCAGCAGCACGGCCGGAACCGGGGTGTCACCGAGAGCGGGTACTCGCAGGCTGCCGTACAGCGTCACGTCGCCGCTGGTGAAGGTGATCTCGGTTTCCGACATGACATGTGTCTATCAGAAGTTCCGGACGTCGCGGCCACCGGAGGGCTGTGTCGCCGGCGTGTTCGATGTGCATGCGGTGTTCGACGTGCATGCGGTGTTCGATGTGCATGCGGTGTTCGATGTGCATGCGATGGGCGCGGATCTACGCGGCCGGCCTCGTGAACGCTCCGCGGACGCGGCGGAAGCGGCGGTAGCCGCGGTATCCGAACCACGTGAGCAGCGCGAGCAACGGGATGACCAGCAGCGGCAGCACCATCGAGATCAGCGACGTCACGAACGAGGTGACGCTGTCGATCACCGACATCACCGGGTTCCCGAGACCCGCCGTCGTCGCCGTACTCACCGCGCGGGTGCCCGTCTGCGCGGTGCTCACCGCCAGCGCGGTCGGGGCCCCGATGACGATGCCCGCGATCGCCGCCATCGCCGGATCGAGGTTGGCGAACGCGGCCCACGCCGCGACCGCACCCGCGACCGGCCGGGTGACGGTGCCGATCGCCGACATCGCGTTGTCGACCAGCGGGACGAGATCCGCGACGACCTCCACGACGGTCGCGATCGCCAGCGCGATCAGAGCGGCGGACGAGCCGATCCACTGCATCGACTCGTTCAGGACGATCCCGAACCATCCGAAGTGGACGGCGGCGCTGAGCATCAGCAGCGGCAGGAAGGTGCGCAGGCCGGTGGCGGCCGCCAGGCCGAGGCCGAGCAACGCCGCGAGGATCCAGATCTCCACGGCCCGAGTGTAGGGCGGTGCGGACGGGAAACGGTTGCGCACGCGAGAGGCTCGCCGCGAGCAGATGCCGAATCCGGCGGATCCTCGTACCTTGGGTGAGGTGACGTCAACCACAACCAGGCCGTCCACCCTCGGTGAGCTGCGCGCGTCAGGGCACGTGCAGCGATCGGTCAAGGACGAGATCCGGCAGAACCTCCTCGCCGCCCTGCGCGACGGCATCGACCCGTGGCCCGGCATCGTCGGATTCGACGACACCGTCGTCCCGCAACTCGAACGGGCCCTGCTCGCCGGCCACGACGTGGTTCTGCTCGGCGAGCGCGGACAGGGCAAGACCCGGCTGCTGCGGACGCTGCCGTTGCTGCTCGACGAATGGACCCCAGTGATCGCCGGGTCCGAACTGGGCGAACATCCCTACGAACCCATCACCCCGGCGTCGATCCGTCGAGCCGCCGAACTGGGCGACGACCTGCCCGTCGACTGGCGGCACCGGTCGCTGCGGTACGCCGAGAAGCTCGCTACCCCGGACACGTCCGTCGCCGACCTCGTCGGCGACGTGGACCCGGTGAAGGTCGCGGAAGGCCGCAGTCTCGGCGACCCCGAAACGATCCACTTCGGGCTGGTGCCGCGCGCGCACCGCGGCATCGTCGCGATCAACGAACTGCCCGACCTGGCCGAACGCATCCAGGTGTCGTTGCTGAACGTCATGGAGGAGCGCGACATCCAGGTTCGCGGCTACACGCTGCGGCTGCCGCTGGACGTGCTTCTCGTCGCCAGCGCCAACCCGGAGGACTACACCAACCGCGGTCGCATCATCACCCCGCTCAAGGACCGGTTCGGCGCGGAGATCCGCACCCACTACCCGGTCGAACTCGACGACGAGATCGCGGTGATCGAGCAGGAAGCCGTACTGCAGGCGCGGGTTCCGGATTTCCTGCTCGAGGTGCTGGCCCGCTTCACCCGGCTGCTGCGCGAATCGACGTCGATCGATCAGCGGTCCGGGGTGTCCGCGCGCTTCGCGGTTGCGGGGGCGGAGACGGTCGCGGCCGCGGCCATGCACCGCGGCGCCGTTCTCGGGGAGGACGACCCGGTCGCCCGGCCCGTGGACCTCGGCACCGTGGTGGAGGTGCTGCGCGGCAAGGTCGAATTCGAATCCGGTGAGGAGGGACGCGAATTCGAGGTGCTCGAACACCTGCTTCGCCGCGCGACCGCGGACACCGCGCGGGAGCGGCTCGCCGGTGTCGACCTGGCGACCCTCGTCGAGGCGATCGAGCACGGGCGCCCGGTCACGACCGGGGACCGGATCACGGCGAAGGTGCTGCTCGACGAACTGCCGGAGCTTCCGGTGCTCGACGTCGTCGCCGACCGGCTCGGCGCCGACGATATCGGAACCCGCGCTGCCGCAGTCGAGTTCGCTCTCGAAGGTCTCTATCTGGCCCGGCGCATCGCCAAGCACGACGCCGACGACGGAA
>NZ_JADZGH010000125.1:16005-24642 GCF_015865005.1 Rhodococcus sp. CX | reverse complement strand
CACCGCGGCGGGCGCTCCGGGAGTTGCTGCGCCGCGGGCGTGGCAACATCCGAGGTCTGGATCAGCTTGCGGCGCAGGCGAACCGGCGCAAGCGGGAGTTGTTGAACCGCACCAATCTCGACGGCACCCTGAGGGAGGTGCGCGAGTTGCTCGATCGCGCGGTGCTCGCCGAACGCAAGGAACTCGCGCGTGCCCTCGACGACGATGCGCGGTTCGCGGAGATGCGGATCGAGGAACTCCCGTCGTCGACCGCGCAGGCCGTGCAGGAACTCGCCGACTACGACTGGCGCAGTTCCGAGGCGCGGGAGGACTACGAGAAGATCCGCGACCTGCTCGGGCGGGAGGTCCTCGATCAGCGCTTCGCCGGGATGAAACAGGCGCTCGAGGGTGCCACCGACGAGGACCGGCGCCGCGTCAACGAGATGCTGGAGGACCTGAACGACCTGCTGGACAAGCACTCTCGCGGCGAGGACACGCCCGAGGACTTCGAGCAGTTCATGGCCGAGCACGGCGACTTCTTCCCGGAGAACCCGCGCAACGTCGAGGAACTGCTCGATTCGCTGGCGCAGCGTGCGGCGGCGGCGCAGCGGCTGCGCAACTCGATGACGCAGGAGCAGCGCGACGAACTGGATGCGCTCGCGCAGCAGGCGTTCGGGACGCCGTCGCTGATGCAGCAGCTGAACCGGCTCGACGCGCACCTGCAGGCCGCGCGGCCCGGCGAGGACTGGTCCGGGTCCGAACGGTTCCGCGGCGACCAGGGGATGGGTCTGGGCGAAGCCACCGGGGCGTTGCAGGACATCGCCGAACTCGACGCGCTCGCCGAACAACTGTCGCAGCAGTATGCGGGTGCCGCCCTCGACGACATCGATCTGGACATGCTCGCACGGCAGCTCGGCGACGAGGCCGCCGCCGACGCGCGCACCCTCGCCGATCTGGAGAAGGAACTGCAACGGCAGGGTTTCTTCGACCGCGGCGCGGACGGGCAGTGGCGGCTGTCGCCGAAGGCGATGCGTCAGCTCGGGCAGACCGCGCTGCGGGACGTGATGAACCGGTTGTCGTCGCGGGGCGGGCAGCGCGAGACGCGTCGCGCCGGTGCGATGGGTGAACCGACCGGGGCGTCGCGGCCGTGGGAATTCGGGGACACCGAATCCTGGGACGTGGTACGCACACTCACCAACGCGACGTTGCGCGATCCCGGCCGGGTACCGGTGCGGATGGCGGTCACGGATGTGGAGGTCGTCGAAACCGAGCAGCGGGCGCAGGCGGCGGTCGCTTTGCTGGTGGACACGTCGTTCTCGATGGTGATGGACGGTCGCTGGGTGCCGATGAAACGCACCGCGCTGGCCCTGAACCACCTGGTGTCGACGCGGTTCCGCGGAGATGCGCTGCAGCTGATCGCGTTCGGGCGGCACGCGCGTGTGGTCACCCCGACGGAGCTGGCGGGCCTGGACGGTGTGTACGAGCAGGGCACCAATCTGCATCATGCGCTGATGCTCGCCGGCCGGCACCTGCGTCGGCATTCGAACGCGCAACCGGTGGTGCTCGTGGTCACCGACGGGGAACCGACCGCGCACATCGAACCCGAGGGATACGCGATGTTCGACTACCCGCCGAGCCCCCGCACCCTGGGGCTGACCGTCCGGGAACTGGACCATCTGGCGCGGCTGGGTGCGCAGATCACGATCTTCCGGCTCGGCGACGATCCCGGCCTGGCCCGGATCGTGGACCGGATGGCGCGCCGCGTCGGCGGTCGCGTCGTCGCCCCCGATCTCGACGGGCTGGGCGCGGCGGTCGTCGGCGACTACGTGCGGTCGCGGAGGCGCTGACGCGCCGGTGTGCCTTTGTGGCGGTCAGGGCCGCCGGAAAGGCACACGGGCGCGGGTCGCGCGCCACGTGCTGGTGGCGGCGGCGGACAGCAGGGCGGCGGTCACCAGGAACACCGACGCCGTGCCCGCCACCCCCGCGACCGCGCCGGCCGCGAGCGGGACCGCGACCTGACCGAGGCGGTTGCCGGTCAGGCGGACCGCGAGGGCGGAGGCGCGGTCCTGCTCCGAGACCAACTGGACCACCCACGTCATCGTCAGGGGCTGGCCGACACCCCAGAACATGCCGCAGATCGCGAGGAGCGCACCGATCACCCACGGGTTCGGAACGAGTGGGATCAGCGCGACGGGGACGATCGTCGCGGCGGTCGCGGAGATCAGCAGCGCCCGACGCGACACCCGGCGCAACGCCCACGGCAAGAACGCGCGCGACGCGATGGACGCGACCGTGCGGGCGGTGAGCAGAGCTGACACGAGCAGCACCCCGAACCCGAATTCGGCGCCGAGCAGCGGCAGGTATGCGACCACCAGATCCACGGCCGCGAGCACCACGAGACTCGACAGCATCGCCGGTTTCATGCCGGGGGTGCGCAGCATCGACAGCACCGACTGCGGTGCGTCGTCGCCGCTGCGGCGTCCGGACTCGGGGGGTTCGCGCAGTCCGACGACGAACGGCAGCGCCACCGCGGAGATCGCGGTCATCACCAGCAGCGCCGGGGTGGTGTTCACGGCCGTCGGATCGTCCCCGCCCGCCGCGGCGATCGCCCCGGCGAGGGGCACGCCCGCGGCCTGCCCGACCGACACCCCGAGGGTGAGCCAGGCGAAGCCGCGGTCGAGGCGGTCCGGTGGCGACAGGATCGACACGAAAGCTTGTCCCGACACGGTGACCAGCAGCTGGCCCAGCCCGAGTACGACGTTGCCGACGCCGAGCACCGGCAGGTTCGGGCTCAGGGCGATCACCGCGACACCGGCCGTCGTCAGGACGACACCCGAACGCAGGATGCCCGCGGCGTGATGTCGATCCACCGCCCGTCCGAACTGGACGGCCGCGACGAGCGGCACGATCGCGTACAGCGCGGTGATCGCGCCGATGGTGGTGGCGTCCCCGCCGAGCGCGAGCACCCGATAGGACACCAGCACGCGGACGGACTGGAACGCGGCGTGCAGCAGCGCGGTCGCGGTGCACAGGTGGATCAGCCAGTGGCGGGATACGGAAGGCACGGCTCAACCGGCCGTCACGGTGCGGCCGGCGAGCGGTGCCCGCAGCGGCAGTTCGAGGACGCCGGTCACGGCGATCTGGATGCACATGCGGTCCGCGGCCTCCGGGAGCGTTCCGCCTTCCAGCGTGACCGCGACCGCGCTGTCGGTTTCGGTCAGGGTCGCGTCGACGCCGTAGCACTCGGGCGTTCCGGTTTCGAAGTGCACGGCGATGCCGTCGCCCGCCGGAGACCACGACGTGATCGCCAGGGGATGCGGGTCGAGCAGGTCGGGGCGTGCGGTGAACACGGTCGCCCCGGCGGGTGTCGGCGCCTGCGGCAGCGGCGGCGCGTCGGCGTCGCCGGCAGCGCACGCGGCAATCGTCAGGGCGCAGGCGAGGATCGACGGCAGACGCACGGACCCCACGTTATTCGCCCTCATGCGAGCAGGAGGGCGACGAGGCCGATGGCGGGGATCGATGCGAGGGTGGTCACGAGTGCTGCGTCGCGGGCCAGCACCATCCCGCGGCCGTAGCGGCTCGCGTAGACGAACACGTTCTGCGCGGTCGGCAGGGTCGCGACCACGACGATCGCGAACAACTCGTGACCGTCGAGCCCGAGCAGGCAGCGCGCCATGAGATACGCGAGCACCGGCTGCACACCGATCTTGAGGACCGAGGCGAGCGCGACGTCGCGGCGAGGGCTCTGGCCCTTCTCGAGGACCTTCACTCCCTGCAGGGACAACCCGAACGCGAGCAGCGCCCCCGGGACGGACGCGCCGCCGAGCAGGTGGAACGGTTGCTGCACAGCGGCGGGCAGCGTCACCCCGGTGACCGCGACGATCAGGCCCGCTGCGCCGGCCAGCACGATCGGGTTCTTGAACGGCGCGGTCACGGTCTCCATGCGGGACGCACCGGCCCGCATCGTCGACAGGTCCAGGATCGTGAGCGCGATCGGGGAGAACAGCACGATCTGGAACAGCAGCAGCGGCGCGACGAACGACGCGTCGCCGAGGACGAACACCGCGATCGGAATGCCCAGATTCGCGGAGTTCACGTACGACGCGGCGAGCGCCCCGATGGTGAGTTCCGGCAGCGGTCGCCGCAGCCACAGTTTCGCGATCACCAGGTACAACGCGGCGATCGCGAACGCGGTAGCTGCGGCGACGTACAGCGTGGGAGAAAAGATGACCGAAAGATCGGAGCTGGCGAGTGCGTCGAACAGCAGCGCCGGGGTCGCGACGAAGAACACCAGGCGGCTGAGCACCACCTGACCCTCGGGACCGAGCGTTCCGGTGCGGCCGAGGACGAATCCGATCGCGATGATCACGAAGATGACACTGAACCCCGCAACCACGCCAGACACGACGGCCGAGTCTAGAGATCACACCCCGATGACCCAGGTCACACCCGGTGTCCGCCCGGATTCAGCCCTTCACACACAGAACCGTACGCAGGTGGGTCACCACCTCGACGAGGTTGTCCTGCGCCGCGATCACCTCGTTCAGGTCCTTGTAGGCACCCGGGATCTCGTCGACCACACCGGAATCCTTACGGCATTCGACTCCGGCGGTCTGGGCACGCAGATCGTCGACGGTGAAGGCGCGCTTCGCGGCGCCCCGGCTCATCCGGCGGCCTGCCCCGTGCGACGCCGAGTACAGCGACCGCGGGTTGCCGAGGCCGCGCACCACGTACGAGCCGGTCCCCATCGATCCGGGAATCAGTGCCAGGTCGCCGGAGCCGGCCCGGATCGCGCCCTTGCGGGTGACGACGTACTCGACTCCGTCGACGGTCTCGGTCCCGACATAGTTGTGGTGGACGTTGATCTCGTCGGTGAACCGCACCTGCGGAAACGCCTCGGTCACCACGTCGCGGAACAGCGCGACCATCACCGCGCGGGACAGGGCCGCGTAGTCCTGGGCCCAGCGCAGATCGAACAGGTACGCGTCCATCTCGGGGGACCCGGCGAGAAAGTAGGCCAGGTCGCGGTCGGGAAGGTCGCGGTTGTGCGGCAGGTGCTTGGCGACGCTGATGTGGCGTTCGGCCAGTTCCTTGCCGATGTTGCGCGACCCGGAGTGCAGCGTCAGCCACACCGCGTCGTCGGCGTCGAGGCACAACTCGATGAAGTGGTTGCCGCCGCCGAGGGTGCCGACCGCGCACGGTGCCTTGGCCAGTGCACGCGCAACCGGGGCGCGCAGTTCCTTCGAGCGCTCCCACAGCCGGGCGGACCGGCTCTCGATCGTCCCGCCGAGCCGTCGGGTCTCGACCGGGCTCTTGTGGACGGAGAAGCCGACGGGGATGGCCTTCTCGATCGCCGCGCGCAGGGGACCGAGATCGCCGGGCAGGTCGGCCGCGGTCAGCGATGTCTTCACCGCGGCGACCCCACAGCCGATGTCCACGCCGACCGCCGACGGCGCCACCGCGTCGTGCATGGCGATGACCGAGCCGACGGTGGCGCCCTTGCCGAGGTGCACGTCGGGCATGACCGCGACAATGCGCACCGGGTCGAGCCGCGCGATGTTGCGCAGCTGGGCCAGGGCCTGCGGTTCGATCTCGTGCTCGTGCGCCCACAGCCGGACGATGGGCTGACCGCTCAGTGAGAGCGGGAACTCGGACATGACTGCTGCTTCCTCCTCGGTCGTCGGTGTTCCGCGACGGACCGTAGACGGCGCCCACCCCTATTGTCGTCCGATTTTTCGCGCCCGAATTCGGTGCGAGTGTGCACAAATGGTCGTCGGATGCCAGGCGGATTCAGGAGGTTGACGACAACTGCACACTCGTGCCCGGGAACGACGACGCCGCCCCGTCCGAATGTGGACGGGGCGGCGTCGGAATGCTGTCCTACTTGCTGCTGACGTAGGGGAGCAGTGCCATCTCGCGGGCGTTCTTCACCGCGACGGCAACCTGACGCTGCTGCTGCGGGGTCAGGCCGGTGACGCGACGGCTGCGGATCTTGCCGCGGTCGGAGATGAACGTGCGGAGCAGGTTCACATCCTTGTAGTCGACGTACTCGATCTTCGCCGCGAAGAGCGGGTTCTTCTTGGGGCGGCGGCTCTCCTGCGCGCGTGCCTTCTTGGACGGTCCTCGCCTGACTGCCATTCGGTGCTCCTCACCAGCTCGACTTGTGGACGCCGGGTAATTCCCCGCGGTGGGCGAGCTCGCGCACACGCACGCGTGAGAGCCCGAACTTTCGCAGGTGGCCGCGCGGGCGGCCGTCCGCAGCGTCTCGATTGCGCAATCTTACCGGACTCGCGTCCCGGGGCAGTCTCTGCAGTGCGGCCTGCGCGGCGCGGCGTTCGCCGTCGGTGCTCGACGGCCGCCTGACGACGTCCTTCAGTTCGGCGCGGCGCTGCGCGTAGCGGGCGACGACGAGCTTGCGCTGCTCGTTGCGAGCGATCTTCGATTTCTTGGCCACGCGCTATTTCTCCTCTCGGAAGTCGACGTGCCGGCGCAGCACCGGGTCGTATTTGCGCAGGACGAGACGGTCGGGGTCGTTACGGCGGTTCTTGCGGGTGACGTAGGTGTATCCGGTGCCGCCGGTGGAGCGGAGTTTGACGATGGGGCGGATCTCGTTGCGGGCCATCAGAGCCGCACTCCCCGTGCTCGCAGCCGGGCGACGACTGCGTCGATGCCGTCGCGGTCGATGGTCTTGATGCCCTTCGCGGAGACGGTGAGGGTGACGCGCCGGCCTTCCGAGGGCACGAAGTACGTCTTGCGCTGGATGTTCGGGTTCCAGCGGCGGTTCGTTCGGACGTGGGAGTGGGAGACGGTCTTCCCGAAGCCGGGAGCGCGTCCGGTGACCTGGCAGTGCGCCGACACGATATGTCCTTCCTCGCCGACACGCTGAGCGTAACGACAATCATTTTCGACAAATGGCTTATCCGACTGTACGCTGCCGTCCAGCTAATGACAATCGTTATCGAAAGGTGGATTCGGTGGACACCAGGACACCGCTGATCGTCGTGTCCGGCCTGTGCGGTCCGACCCACCGCGCCGCACGAGCACTGCTGCGGCCCGGCACCGTCGTCGTGCACCACGACCTCGATCACCTCGGCGAAGGCGTCCTCCGGCGCACCCTCACGACCGTCGACAGCGAACAACTCGACGTTCTCGAACTCGCCCACGGATGCGTCTCCTGCACCCTGCGCGAAGATCTCCTGCCGCTGCTACGCCGCCTCCACACCCGCAGCACCGTCGACAGGATCGTCCTGCACCTCGATCCGCAGCTCGAACCAGAGGCGCTGTGCTGGGCCGTCGAACACGTCGTGGTCGCCGGGGTGGTCGGGCAGATCGACGGGCCGGCCGCCCGCGACGTGCGCGTCGAGGCCGTCGTGACCTGCATCGACGGGCGGACCTGGCTCGACGACGCCACCGGCGACGTCGACCTGCGGCCCGGCACCGACGACGACCGCACGGTCGCGCAGGTCGTCGTGGGTCAGGTCGAGTTCGCCGACGCACTCGTAGTGGCACCCGGCGCAGACGACCGGCAGCAGGCCCGGCTGCAGGCCGTGCTCGCCCGCCTCGCACCCGGTGCGCCCCTCGCTTGGACGGACCGGCCCGACGTCGAAGCCCTGCTTGCGCAGGTCCCGGCGACCGCGCGTCGCGGGCGCGTGGACGACGCACACGCCCCACTGCTGCGCGGGCAACCGCCGCTCGGGGAGGAGTGGGGAGTGCGACTCCTCGAATTCACCGCGGCCCGGCCGTTCCATCCGCAGCGGCTGCACGAGGCGATCGACGTGCTCCTCGACGGGGTCGTACGGGCGCGAGGTCGCGCATGGGTTGCCACCCAACCGGGCAACGCGCTGTTGCTCGAGTCCGCCGGTGGCGGCCTGCGGGTCGCGCATGCCGGGCCGTGGCTCGTGTCGATGACCCCGGACCAGCAGGAACGCGTGCCCGCGACGCGACGGGCCATGGCCGCGCTGCGCTGGGACGACAACTACGGCGACCGCGACAGCTCACTCGTCGTCCTCGTTCACGACGCCGACCCCGACGAGATTCTGGGTGCGCTGCATGCGGCACTGCTCACGGATGCCGAGTTCGCCGACCCCGCGAGCTGGACCACCTGGGAAGACCCGTTCGGCGACTACCACCGCGAGCCCTGCGAGGACTTCGCGATCGAACCGTCAGCACCGAGGAAAGAAGGACAGGCATGAAAACCGGCCTCCACCCCGACTACCACCCGGTCGTGTTCCAGGACGCGAATACCGGATCGACGTTCCTGACGCGCTCGACTCTCACCTCGGACCGGACCGTCGAATGGTCCGACGGCAACACCTACCCGCTGGTGGTCGTCGACGTCACGAGCGAGTCGCACCCGTTCTGGACGGGAACCGCGCGGGTGCTCGACGCCGCGGGACGGGTCGAGAAGTTCGAACGCAAGTACGGAAAGCGGCAGCGCCGCGCCTGAGACGGAGGAAGACATGGCAGTTCCGAAGCGCCGGATGTCCCGGTCGAATACCCGCGCCCGGCGGTCCCGGTGGAACACGCAGGCACCCGAGCTGGTCCCGGTCAGCGTCGGCGGGGTGACCCACCGCGTGCCCCGACGGCTGGTGCGCGCGGTGGCCCGCGGCCTCCTCGATCCGCGCGACCTCTGATCGACCCCCGCGCCCCCGGGTGACG